>DRME01000120.1 GCA_011375175.1 Deltaproteobacteria bacterium
GCGGCCCGAACCTCCCCCGCTACCGCCCCCAAGGCAGCGGGTGTTGCCGCCGGCTCCCCGAAGCCGACGGATGAAAGCATCTGATTCGTTACTCTGAGGGAAACTTTCTGAAGAAGGGCCACAGGCCCACGTTCCCCCGCGCCCTCTCGTATGTTGTTCGCATGTCGGCGGCACCGGCGAGGTTCGGCCCGCGCCAGGCGGGATCTTTTACGCCTTTGCGGCCCGAACCTCGCCGGTGCCGCCCAAGGCGCGGGCAAGCCCCCTCAAAGACTCTCCATGCAGACCGCCTCTTCCCCGGCCAGGGGGTTTATGGTGAGCCCCGAGAGGAGCTTGGGATAGAAGTAGGTCGACTTCTGGGGCATGACAAGACCGGCCTCGGCCACGGCCTTTACCTCCGAGATGTCGGTGGGGTTCATTATGAAGAGCAGTTGGGCCTTCTCGTCGCGGCCCCGCTCGATGACCTCCCTGGAGCCCTTCACGTAGATGAGGTTCTTCTGGCGCGCCTGATCCTCCTGCGTCACGCCCAGGACCTCGCCGATTATGAGCGAGTGGAGGACGGTCACGTCGAGCGACTTGTAGACCTCCGGCACCGACGGTCCCAGCAGGCGGTCGAGCACCGAGCGGTCCTTGAGCGTCAGCAGGCAGTAGGAGTCGCGGCCCCTCATGAAGAGGCCGAAGGCGTTGCGTCCGGCCCTGTGGGCCTCGTCGAGCCCCGCAAAGAGCCGCCTTCGCGCATCGGCCTCGCCGGCAGCGCCGAAGGGAAGCTCCGTCACATGGAAGTAGGCGCCGACGCGCCTCAAGAAGTCCCCGCCGTCGAAACCTTCGAGGCCGTGGACGATCCTGTGGGTGGGAAGCACGACCATGCCCTCGTCGTCCATGTTGGAGAAGTACATCATCACGTAGTTGAAGGGCTCGAGGCCCGTGGCATCGGGCCTTGCCTCGAGCATCATGCGGCGGTAGTTGAGGGCCGTCTCGTAGCGGTGGTGTCCGTCGGCTATGAAGAGACTCCTGCCGGCCATGGACTCGGCCGCCCGGCGGAGCACGTCGGGGTCGTCCACGACCCAGAGCCTGTTCCTCACGCCCTCGTCGTCGGCCACGTCCAGGTGGGGCTCGCCTGTGACCGAGTCGAAGAGGCGGTTGAGGGTGAGCTCCGGGTCCGAGTAGAGCGAGAAGATGGAGCTGAAGTTGGCCTTGCACGCCTCCATGAGCCTGAGCCTGTCGGCCTTGGGGCCAGAGAGCGTGCGCTCGTGGGCGTGGATAGAACCGCCGCCCAGCTCCTCGAGACGGGCAAGGGCGATGAACCCCTTGCGCGTGCGCTCCACGCCGTCGATCTCGAAGGTCTGGGTGTAGTAGTAGAGGGCCGGTTTCTCGTCGCGCACGAGCACGCCCTCGTCGAGCCAGCGGGCAAGGTCGGCGGCGGCCCGGGAGTACCGGTCGTCGCCGGGACGGTCGGAACCGCTCGTCTTGCCGAGGATGAGACGGACGATGTTGTAGGGATGGCGCCTGTAGAGCTCATCCTGGAGCTGCGGCGAGATGACGTCGTAGGGAGGGGCCATGACGGCGTCCATGGTCCCAACCTTGTCCTTGTTGTAGCGGATAGCCCTGAAAGGCCTAATCTCTGTCATGACAACCCACCCGGTTTTCTAATTCGGCGTGGAGACCCTGGGGCGCGCCCCTTCTTCGCAAGAGTTTCCCCAGCGACTCCGAGCTCGATCAGGAATTGATGAGTATATTACCGGCCGGACGGACGGCGTGTCAACCTGTTTTTGAGGAAGCCCCGATTAATCACCCTGAGGGAACCTTTTTGTAAAAAGGTTCCCTCAGACTCCCTCCAAAGACTTTTAACGCCCTGCGGCTCATCCCGATTTTGCAAGCAAAATCGGGATGAGCCGCAGGGAATTGAAAGTCTTTGAAGGGGGTCTGGGGGAAACGTGGGCCTGTGGCCCTTCTACAGAAAGTTTCCCCCAGGGTGATTAATCAGAACTTCCTTAATCAGGTTGCGTCAAGCCCGTTTGGGAGAGGTGAGCACGTGGACGGCGCCCTTGGGGGATACGACTTTGCCGCCTCGACCGGCAAAGCGGCCCATCCTTGCGAGCGCCATCTCGAAGGCCTCGACGACCTTGGGGTCGAACTGCGTGCCCGACATCCTGCGCAGCTCGGCCACGGCATCGGACTCGGAGACGGCCCGGCGGTACGGCCTCGCTGAGGTCATGACCTCGAAGGCGTCGGCCACGGCTATTATGCGCGCGCCGAGGGGTATGGCGTCGCCGCCCACGCCGTGGGGGTAGCCGCGGCCGTTGTAGTGCTCGTGGTGATAGTTGACAAGGAGGGCCACTTCCTCGAGCCCCTCCATGTTGTTCAGTATCCTGCCGCCTATCTCGGGATGCTCCTTTATGACGGCGAAGTCCTCGTCCGTAAAGGTCCCCTTCTTGAGAAGCACGCCGTCGGGTATGCCGATCTTGCCGATGTCGTGAAGCAGCGCCGCCCGGCGTATGGTTTCGAGCTCCCTGCCGGAAACGCCCATCTCCCTTGCTATGGCCTCGGAGTAGCGCACCATGCGCGCGGCGTGTCCTCCGGTGTGGGGGTCGCGGGCCTCTATGGTGGATGCAAGGGTGGCGATGATGCCCATGTAGGTGCCGCTCAGCCGCTTGTAGAGCCTGGCGTTCTCTATGGCGATGGCCGCCTGGCCGCAGAGTACGGTGGCTATCTCGAGGTCCGAGTGCGAGAAGGGGTGGTCCCGCTTGAAGTTTATGAGGTTGAGCACGCCGAGAGAGACGTCCTTCATCACGATGGGCAGGCACAGGGCCGAGCGGATGTTGCGCTTGCGCATCATCTCTTTGAGCTGCGGGTCCGTCTCGGTTCTGCTGTCGAGCACCACGGGCTCCTTCTGCTCTGCCACCCGGCCCACGAACCCCTCGCCGGCCATCACCTTCAGGGAGCCGTCGTCGAGGCCGCCGGCGCCGCTGCGCCGGGTCCTGTAGGCCTTCATCATGAGCGAGCCGTCGTCGTCGAGCAGCATAATGGAGGCGAGCTCGGCGCCGGTGTAACGGGCGCTCTCCTCGACGACCATGTCGAGAAGCCTGTCGATGTCGTGCTCGACGAGCAGGCGCTTGTTCACCTCGAAGATGGGAAGCAGACCCTTGAGCTTTATGTTCTCCTTTACGACGGCGCTCTTTCTCAGCACCTCCTCCACCGTGGAAAGAAGCTCCTTACGGGTAAAGGGCTTGGTCACAAAGCCCTGGGCGCCGTGCCTTATGAGCTCTACGGCCGTCTCGAAGCTCGTGTGGGCGGTGATGACCACGACCGGAAGGTCGGTGGAGACGTCGCGGCGCAGCCTGTTTATGAACTCGAGGCCGCTCATGGCGGGCATCATGATGTCGGTGAGCACGAGGTCGAAGGACTCGTCCGCAAACCTTTCAAGCCCCTTGTCGCCGTCGCCCTCGACCGCAACCCTGTAGCCCGCAGCGGAGAGCATCCTTTTTATGGTCTCCCCAACGGACAGGTCGTCGTCTACTACGAGGATCTTCTCTCTGGCCATCTCTAACGACTCCGCGTTTGGCAGGTCCCTGGAGACTAAACGCCGACCTCGCCGGAGGACGAAGCCCTGCGGCGACGCCTCTGAAACGTGTCCGCCCCTCTTTGCAAGCTCCCGCAGGCCGGGCGGCCGTGACTGGTGTGCGTCGAGAGGATTGACCGTGGAACGGGATAAACGACGTATGCGGACTTCCCCCTAAAGCGGCGGAGTGCATGAAAATTCTCAGGAGCAGGGAGCAAACATCCGGTTACATGAAGTGGTAGACGGGTTCCGGGGCGGGAGGGGGCGACGTTGACGGCCCCATGGTCTGCTTCTTTCACGATGAACACTTTCGGCAACTAAAGCGCGAGCCCGTCGATAAGGGTTGCAAGCAGATCGATGAAAGACGGCATCGCCGATCCGCCTTGAAATCATAACATATCGGAGTCGATTGTTCCACTACAAATCTTTCGCTGAGACTCCAGGGAAGCCCTGATTTATTGCGCCTTGCCCGCGCCCGCTGCGTTGGCGGCGGCGGGGAGGTTCGGGCCGCAAAGGCGTAAAAAATCCCGCCTGGCGCGGGCCGCACCTCCCCGGCGGCGCCGAACATGCGAACAACATACGAGAGGACGCGGGGAAGAGGGGCCCATGGCCCTTCTTCAGAAGGTTCCCCCGGAGAGCCTGGAGCTGCAAGCCCCCCTGTTTTCGCGTCTGTCAGGCAGCCGGAGAGGGACGGACGCCCTCTATTCGATCTCCAGGTAGGGAGCCACGGCATCGAGGGCGCGCCGGAGCACGTCCTCGCCGTGGGGCTCTATGGTGCAGACGGGATCGGATGCGTAGCGTGCGAGGAGGCTGAAGAAGAGGGGGAAGTCCACGGTGCCGTCGCCGACGGCCAGGTGCTCGTCGTAACGGCCGTGGTTGTCGTGGATGTGGACCTCGGCGATGAAGGAGCCCACGGACTCGAACCACCGTTCGAGCGCCACGGTGGAGAAGACGTTGAGGTGGCCCGAGTCGAGACATACGCCGAAGCTCTTCGAGTCCACGGCCCTTACAAGCCGCTCGAGCGTAGAGGGCTCCTCCTCGAAGATGTTCTCCGCCGCTATGACGGTGCCCACCCTCCGGGCCTCGTCCGCTACGGCGGGCCAGGACTTCATGCTCTGGGAGAACCACAGCTCCCTGTCGCCGTCGTAGACCCTTTCGTCGTAGCAGGCGTGGAGGACCACCACCGACGGCCTGAAGATGGCGGCCGCCGAGAGCACCTGCATGTACCTCTCCACCGTGAGCTCCCTTACTCGCTCGTCGGGCGCGCCTGGATTGAGGCTCAGGTAGGGACCGTGAAAGGTGGCGGCGAGGCCGTTTCGCCGCAGCCCGCGGGCCAGTTCCCCGAGCTGCGCGGTGTCGGCGCCGTCCAGGCTCTCGGCGTCGAAGTATATCTCCGGGTTTATGCGGGCCTCGACTATCTCGTCGAAGCGCTCTGCAAGGATAGTGAAAGGCACGTGTACGTGGAGAGGCCGCTTCTTCACCCTCTACTCGCTCCCCGACAGTGTGGGCGCCGCCGCCACGCGCTCCGCGCCCATGGAGGCGAACCAGCGGTAGACCGAGGCCACACCGTCGCCGACCTCTATGCGCGGCTCGAAGCCGAGCAGGCGCCGGGCCTTCGAGATGTCCGAGAAGTTGCGCCGCAGCTCGCCCCTGCGCTCGGGCTCGAAGACGATCTCCACGTGAGGCCCGGCGAGCTCACACACCATGCGGGCAAGGTCGATTATCCTCGTCTCCCTGCCGGTGCCGAGGTTGACGGTCCCGCCCCACGGCCCCTCGTCTCCCGACGTCTCGACGAGCGAGCCGAGAAGCCCCGTGAGGTCGTCCACATGGAGGAAGTCGCGGGTCTGGAGCCCGTCGCCGTAGACGGTGAGCCCGCCCTTTGTCATGGCGTCCTTTATGAAACGGGCGACCACGCTGTTCTTGTGGAGCGAGCGGGGACCGTAGAGGTTGGAAAACCGCAGCGACAGGGTCCGCAGGCCGTAGGAGCCGTGAAAGGCGCTGCAGTAACCCTCGCAGGCGAGCTTGCTCGCGCCGTAGGGCGAGAGGGGGGCCGGCGCCCTCTCTTCGCTCATGGGCGGCTCGGCCTTGCCCATGGGGGCGTTGGACGATGCGAGGATGAAACGGTCCACACCGTTCTTCACCGACCCGTCGAGCATGTTGAGGGTGCCGACGGCGTTGACCTCGAAGTCGTGAAAGGGGTCCTTCACCGACGGGATGACGCCTGCGTGGGCCGCCAGGTGCACCACCGCGTCGATGCCCTCGGTGGCCGCCAGGCAGTGGTCCCTGCGGCGGATGTCGCCGACCATGAGGTCGATATCGCCGTCTCCGGAGGCGCTTGAAGGGGCGGCGGCGTCGCGGCGGCGCACGGCGAGCCCCCCGCTCGCCGCCGCCTCGGCAAGGGCCGCCTCGGTGCCCACGCTCAGGTCGTCGAGGACCCTTATGCGCACGGCACCGGAGGCGGCGCGGCCGGCGAGCCGTGAGACGAGGTTCGTCCCTATGAAGCCGCAGCCGCCCGTTATCAGGATACGCCGCATGGAGGGCTTCCTACTCCGCCCCGGCCGGCGTCGGGGCCGCAACGAAGGAGACCTTCCTGCGCTCCCCGCTCCAGCGCACATCGGGGATGAGGGCCTCCTTTCTGGCCTCTATCCTGTCGCGGTATTTGATCAGATCTTTTATCATTATGCGCATCTCGGCCTCCACGTCGTGGGTGGGCTTGTAGCCGAGACGCAGCAGGTGTTCGTGGTCAGGGTTATAGTAGTGCTCCTCCATCTCCTGGCGGGGGTTTTCGAGGTTTCGCACCGTCACGTCGAGGCCGAACTCACCGGCCACGCGCTTAACCTTCTCGGCGAGTTCGGTTATGTTGTAGACCTCCTCGAACTGGTTGAAGACCCGGCACTCGCCGCGCCCGGCCGGGTTCTCTATGGCGATGGTGAGACACTGCATGGAGTCACGAAGCGGCAGGAAGCCGCGGCGCTGTCCTCCCTTGCCGTAGGGCGTGAGCGGGTGACCGATGACGGCCTGGGCGCAGTAGCGGTTTATGGCCGTGCCGAAGCACTGGTCGAAGTCGAAACGGGTGCAGAGGCGCTCGTCGTCGCCCATCTCGTCTATCCTCGTGCCGAAGACGACACCCTGCATGATGTCCGTGGCCCGCAGCCCCCAGAGCCTGCAGGCGAGCATGACGTTGTTCGAGTCGTGGACCTTTGACTGGTGGTACCAGCTTCCGGCCTGGCGCGGAAAGGGGAGTGTGTCCTTGCGCCCCCTGTACTCGATGGTGAAGTAGCCTTCCGGTATGTCGATGTTGGGCGTGCCGTACTCGCCCATGGTGCCGAGCTTGACCAGGTGCGCGTCGGGACAGGTCGCCTTCATGGCGTAGAGGATGTTGAGGGTGCCGACGATGTTGTTGACCTGCGTGAAGGTGGCGTGGTGGACGTCGACCATGCTGTAGGGAGCCGATGGGTTTTCACCGAGGTGGACGATGGCGTCGGGCTCGAAGGTGCGCAGGCACTCGTGGACGAAGTTGTAGTCGCGGAGGTCCCCCTTCCTGAACTGAAGATTGACGCCGAAGTGCTCCCGGAAGGCGTCGAGCCTCTCGGTCATGCGCCTTATGGGGGTGGCCGACTGGGAGCCCATCTCGGCCACCCATTCGCGCCTGAGATAGAGGTCGCATCCGCTCACTTCATGGCCCCTGGCCGCGAGATGGAGCGCCAGCGACCAGCCGAGATACCCGTCCACGCCTGCTATGAATACTTTCATGTCGATTCGTCACCTCCATGGTTTTTAGCCGCCCAGACATCACCGGTCTTCAGGCCCGCCGCGAACAACTCGATACGGCCCATCAGTAAAGCACATATAAACAGAGACTGTCAACAAGGCCTTTCCCGGCGACGCCATCAATGGACGCAAAGCGAGCGCCCGGGGCTCATCTACACCTTCACTTTCTCGCCACCACGAAGAAGACCTTGTAAGCGCCGCAGGGCCGATCGGCCGGGATGGACACGGGCGGTTCGTATGGTGCCATGCCGTCGTGGATCACGGCGGGCATGGGTTCGAGCCTGCCGAAGACGAGCCTCTTCAACACCTCCCTGCCCTTCAACGTCCTTGGAATGAGGTTGAGCGCCACGGCGGCCCTCTTGACAAGAGAGAGGAGACTGCCGCTCACCCCCCCGTCCCCGACGGGCGAATCGCCGAAGAAATCGACTTCTCCGAAACCGCCCTCCTTCAGCATGGCGGAGAGCTCGGGAACCGAGAAGTAGCGCGTGCTGAAGGGACTCGGATGAAAGTCGGCCCAGTCCCGGTTCACGGTGCAGACGATGAGGACGCCTCCGTCGCGCAACACACGAAAGGCCTCTGATACGAACCTCTCGGCATCGAGGTAGTATATCGCCTCGTAAAGGAGAACCACATCAAAGGACGCCTCGCTCCACGGAAGCGCATGGGCGTCCATCTTATCGACGGCGACCTTCGGATCGTCGGCGTAAATACCCTTTGCTATCCCGAGATTCCTATCGTCTATGTCGCCTCCGACGACACGCCTTGCCGTCTGCGCGAGATAACCGAGACCGATGCCGGAGCCGCAGGCCACCTCCAGGACATCCTTGGACTTGCAGTAGGGAGCGGCGAAGCGGTAGCGTGTGTAAAGCCTTTTGATCTGCTCCTTCGACGCCCCTGCGCCGGGCAGCTCGGTGATGCTATGGTAGTCCGTCTCGGTCTTAACGGCCATAAAACTCTCTGACCGACCGCGCCACGTACTCGACGCCGTCGTCCTCGAGCTCGACGTACATGGGTAGAAGCAGCACCTTAGAAAAGACCTCGTCAGTGCGCGGGAGATCAAAGTCGAGCCCCAGGGCCTCGAACTGGTGCACCCCTTTCCCGCCCCAGGGGAGCATGGTTTCTACGCCCCGCTCACGGAGGTGCCTTACAAGGGCGTCACGGTCCTCGGCCTCCACCTCGTAGTTCTGGAAGACATCGTAGCGGGCCGTCCCGCTCTCGGGCGATGGCGGGAGCCTGAGCTCCGCCACGTCACGCAGAAGCTCATCGTAGAGCGCCGCTATGGCCCTTCGCCTTTCGAGCCATCCCGGCAGCAGTCCGAGTTTGAAATCGAGAATAGCGGCGTGAAGGTTGTCCATGCGGAAGTTGTAGCCCCACTCGACTATCTCTCCGTCGGCCGCCCTCCCGTGATTGCGCAGCAGCCTTACACGCTCGGCCACCTCCTCGTCGTCGGTCACCACGGCGCCGCCGTCGCCGAATGCGCCGAGCAGCTTTGCCGGATAGAAGCTGAAGCAGCCGGCAAGGCCGAAGCTTCCTCCCTTGCGGCCGCCGAGCACCGCCCCGAGGGCCTGGGCCGAGTCCTCGACAACGGCGATGCCGCGCTCTCCGGCAATACGCATGATCCTGTCCATCTCTCCGTTTATCCTGCCGTTGAGCTGTACCGGCACAATCGCCTTTGTCTTATCCGTAAGGGCCTGCTCCATGGCGGCCGCGTCCATCAGGTGGTCGTCGCCTATATCGACCAGCACCGGTGTTGCTCCGAGATGCTTGATGACCGAGACGGTGGCCACAAAGGTGTGCGAAACCGTAACCACCTCGTCGCCGGGCCCCACGCCGGCCGCCTTCAGGGCAAGCAGGAGCGCCTCCGTGCAGTTCCCCACGCCCACGGCGTAACGTGTGCCGCAAAAGCGCGCCAGGTGCTCCTCGAAGCTCCTGAGCTGCCCCCTCAGCATGAGGTCCCCTCTGGAGAGGACGTCATGGATTATCTCCATGTACTCCTTTTCGTTGTTTCTGAAGTGCCTGGGGTAGTCGATGTACCTGACCCGATAGCTTGTCATGGCTCGGCATTCTCCATGTTATTTATTATGAGTTCGGCCACCTCGGCGGCCCCCAGCCCGTAACGCCGCTTCAGGTGCTCTCCGTCGCCCACATGGCCGCACAGCTTTTCGGGGATGCCCACCCGCCTGAAGAGCCCGCCGTAGGATATCTCGCTCAAGACCTCAGCCACTGCGGAGCCCAGTCCCCCTATGACGCTGTGCTCCTCAAGGGTAAAGACGGCGGCGTGCGACAGGGCGCACTCCTTTACGAGCCCGGTGTCCAGTGGTTTCAGCGTATGCATGTTCACGACCGTAGCGGAGAGCGACCTGCCCGAGAGCGTCTTCCTCACGTCGAGGGCCGTCTTGACCATGCTCCCCACAGCAAGCAGCGCAACATCGCTTCCCTCGGCCAGCACCATACCCCTGCCGAGCCTGAAGTCGGGAGGGCCGTCATGGATAAGAGGCTCTCCCGTCTTTCCCATGCGGATGTAAAGGGGCCTGTCGAACTCTGAAGATATGCGGGCCAGCACCTCGGCCTCGGCCGGGTCGGCGGGCACCACGACCGACATGTTGGGCATGGCGCGCATGAGGGCGAGGTCCTCTATGCCGAAGTGGCTGAAGCCCTCGAGACCGTAGGTGAACCCGCCGCCCACGCCGATGAGCTTCACGCCGATGTCGTGATAGGCCACGTCCATGCGTATCTGCTCGTAGGCCCGCATCGTGATGAAGGGGATTATGGAGTAGCAAAATACGTTCTTGCCAGACAGGGCAAGCCCGCAGGCCGTGCCGATCATGTTCCCCTCGGCCACGCCGATGTCGAGAAACCTCTCGGGGAATGCCTCCTTGAAATCGTCGAAGAGCCTGAAACCGAGGTCGGCGGTAAGAAGGTAAAGGTCCCCGTCGTCTTCGGCCCTCTCTTTCAGTGCCTTGAAAAACGCCGCCCTCACGATGCAAGCTCCATCTTCGCCCTTTCATACTCATCACGGTCCGGCGCCCGGTAGTGCCACAGAAGCTCATCCTCCATGAACGATATCCCCTTTCCCTTCAAGGTGTGACCTATGACGACGCTCGGATGCCCCCTCTCGAAAGGCAATGCCCCGTAAGCGTCCAGAACGGCGGCGCAGTCGTGGCCGTCCACTTCCACCGCTCCCCATCCGAAAGCCTTCCACCGTGCGGCCAGAGGTTCGAGCTCTATTATGTCGCTTGTGCGTCCCAGGGCCTGGATCTTGTTGTAGTCCACTATGGCCGTCAGATTGTCAAGACCGTGGTGGGCGGCGAACATGGCCGCCTCCCAGCTGGAGCCCTCGTTGAGCTCTCCGTCACTCAAGAGCACGTATACACGATAGTCGAGACCGTCACGCTTGGCGGCAAGCGCCATGCCGGCGCCGATGGAGAGACCATGGCCGAGCGAGCCGGTGGAGACCTCTATGCCCTTTTCGATCTGGCGCGTCGGGTGCTGTTCGAGCACGCCGTCGTTGACGGCGAAGCCGTCGATATCCTCGTCGCTGAGAAAGCCGGCCTCATGGAGCACCGCGTAGAGCACCATGGCCGCATGGCCCTTGCTCATGACGAACCTGTCGCGGCAAGGCCGCGTCCTGTCGTCAGGACCGTGCCTCAACACCCCGAAATATAGGGCGCACAGCAGCTCCACCGAGGAAAAGCATGAGCCGATGTGGGGACTTCGCGTCCTGTAGGCCATGTCGAGTATGGACCTTCTGACCTTCTTAGACAAGTGCAGGTATTTTTCGAGACCAGCTTTTCCTGTCATTCCAACACTCCTCGAAGCGGCCCGCTAATCTATGACAGCGTAGCCTATGTATGGATCGAACTCGACCCTCTCGATCCTGAGCCTCCCGACGCCGATGGAATCGAGCAGCGCCTCCGTCTCGCCGGGCCAGATGGGATTGTCGAGTTCGTCAAAGGCCATGATAGCACCTTTAGGCATCCTCGGGAAAAAACTCTCTATGGCCACCTTCGTCGGCTCGTAGAGGTCCATGTCGAGAAAGAGGAGGCTTACGACGAGGTGTTTGTTCTCCGATATGAACTCCGGGATGGTCCTGGTTACATCTCCCTTTATGAGCCTTACCTTGTTCACGTGGCCGAGAAACCTATTGGAGTCGTAGATGTCGATAAGCTCGTTCAATTCGTCGAATGAGTTCGAGCACAGCTGCCCCGCTCCGGCCTCCATCAGGCGGTTCGAGTCCTTCTCACTCACCTCCGGGAAGCCCTCGAAGGTGTCGAAGCCGTATATGCGACGTGTAAGGTTGTTTGGCTCGAGCACGGCGCTCATGTTGGCCCAGGCCATGAGACTGAAACCCCTGTACACACCGCACTCCACTATGGAGCCCTTCACGGGAAGGACCTTCTTGAATATCTCGTACAGGGCCAGAAGCCTTGTAAGCTTCTGGCGTCTTATGTACTTAGGAAAGTTGTCGAGCTTGACCTCGATGCTCTCGGGGTTACGCAGGAAGACCTCCTCTATCTTCCTGCCCGCCTCTCTCTCGGAGTCAGTCCTGAAACCACCCTCGGGGGTCACGGTCCTCATATATTCCTCCACTTCCTACTTGAAGATGGCCGCCAAGGTCGAAAATATTATTTTCAGGTCGACAAGAAGCGACCTCGTCCTGACATACTCGAGCCCGAGCCTGTTTTTCTCCGGAGCTATCTTTTCAAGGTAGTCCCTGTCGGGGTCCTTACTGCCCTTGAGAATCTCGGACTCGTTCCTGAACCTTATCGAGGCGTAGTCGGTGATCCCCGGTCTCACCGTAAGGAGCAGCCTCTCCTCTTCCGAGTAAAGATCTACCGCCCACTGGACCTGCGGCCTGGGACCGACGAAACTCATCTCACCCTTCAGCACGTTAATAAGCTGCGGAAGTTCGTCGAGCTTGTACCTTCTTATGAACCTCCCCACCTTCGTGATACGCGGGTCGTCCTCCGGGGTGGATGAGCCGCCTATCTTCTCGGCGTCTTTGACCATGGAGCGGAATTTCAATATATTGAAGGGCCTTCCGTAGCGACCGACCCTGAGTCCCCTGTAAAAGAGCGGCAGGCCGTCCTCAACAAGTATGAGCAGAGAGACGGTGAGCATGATGGGGGACAACACCATCAATCCGGCAACGGAAAAGACGATGTCGAAAGTACGCTTGCCCCAGTCGCCTCTGTTCAGAGAGGAGGTGCTCGCGGCCTCTGTCTCCTTCATCGATTCCGCCACCTTACCCTTCGCATGCTCGGCGGCACTATATGTGCCCCATGAGCCGCTCCTTCAAGAGGCCGAAGTACTCGTAAAAGGCCCTCTCGGCCATCTCTACCCCTTTGGCGCTGGGAAGTCCCACCGACCGCTCCCTTGAGACGAGGTGTCCCGTCGGTACGGCCACCGGGTCTAAACCTTGCGCCCTAAAAAGCGCCATGGCGCGCGGCATGTGAGAGGCGGAAGTAACGAGCAGAAACCTCCTGTCCTCCAAAAGCGGCTTGAGGAGCACGGCCTCTTCATGGGTATTCAAGGACTGCTTCTCCACTATCAGATCGTCAGCCGCCACGTCGAGCTCTACTGCAAGTCGCGCCATGAGCTCCGAGGGCTTGGTCTCCGAAAAGGACCCTCCCGACAGGATGAGCCTTGCCCGCCCAAGCCTCTTATAAAGCCTTACGCCTTCAACGGTCCGTATTAGTGCGGCGTCTCCCAAGCGCCCCGTGAGTGGAAGCCCTTCGTCTTCTAAATAGCCGGCACCGAGGACCACGATGTCCACCGTCCCGTCGCTGAGAGACGTGCCCTCTTCGAGGCCTCCAGGGGGATATTCATACTCGAAGGGGGCAAGGAGCGCTCCTGATATGTATTGGCTTGAGAAGGCAAGCAGCAGCACCAGCCCAGCCGTGACGAAGACCCTCCCCAAGAATTGTCTCTTTGTAAACCACAGGAGGACGAGCCCCACCGTGGTGAGCTCCAGGCAGAGCGGCAACGGAAAGATAAGATGTATCAGAGACTTGCCTATAGCCATTACGGCATACCGTCCTCGGTTTTGTATGTCACCGTGACCCTTCCGGCGACCGCCTTGGCCACGCCTACCATCATGCCCGACATGGCCACGCAGAAACTGTAAAGGCTCGATGCGAGCGGAACGTACCTGTGTGCCCTGTCAGCCACCCAGCCAACGAGGACGAAGAGGTAGAAGGCGGCCTGGAGCATGAACAGCGACTTGTAGAGCAACCCCTCGCCCAGGAGGGACGCATTGGAGAGGAAGGCGATCACCATGAAGTACGGCGTCATATATCTGAGGAACCTGTGCGAAAAGAGGCTCCATGTAACGACGGGGTGCTTGAACCACTCGAGCATGCCGACCCTGCCGAAGACACTGGCCACGGTCTTAGATGTCCCCCTGACACGCGCCTTGTACTCGCTTCTTGCGCTGTGGGGGGGGATGTCGTATGCGAGGGCATCCTCTACATAGACGACCTTGTAGCCTTCCAGGATTATGTCGATAACCGAGGCGGTATCTATATCATCGACCGGCCTTAACGGAGTAAAGAGCTCCTTTCTGAACGCCATGCACGCCCCTGTGCCGTTATTGACCAAGCCGAGCCTGTTCTCGAGCTCCTTGAGCCTCAACTCATAACGCCAATAGAGCCCCTCGTTGCGGGCGATCGCCCCGCCCTCGACCCTGTAGGAGAGCCTGCCTACGGCCGCGCCGACCTTCGGGTCCGAAAAGGGTCTTACGATCTTCTTCACAAACTCGGGCTCGAATTCCGTATCGGCGTCGGTGAAGACCAGTATTTCGCCTTCGGCCATAGCGACCAGGTCGTTATGGACATCGGCCCTGCCCCTGTTCTCCTCAAAGGCCACGACCTTTACGCCTCTCCCCTCGAAAGTGCGGGCCGCCTCGACCGTGCCGTCCGTAGAGCCGTCGGAGCCGATAAGTATCTCCAGCCGGTCGGCCGGATAATCTAGGGCGAGCAGGTTCTCTATCCTCTTGGCGATGACGTCTTCCTCGTTATAGGCCGATACGAGGATGCTGACCGAAGGGGTGAATGTATCGTCTCCTGTCGGTACAGATCGTTTACGGCCAAAACCGGAAAGCAACGTCAATATGCCGTAATAACCGAACCACGTGTAGGCGAGCGTCAACAACGAAAAGCTGAAGACTATACCTGCCGCTGTCGCAAACACCGAATCCATCACTGCCTGTCCCTTCGTCTCAGGAGATTCATCTTCACGTCAAGCCCGAAGCCGCAGGTGCATCCCGGGCACTCTTTCAGAAAGCCCTTGAGCCTTTGTTCGAGGTAGGCTCGACTGCGACATATCTCGTCGAGTCCGGCTGACTTGAGGTTGCCAACCGACGGCATGGCCCAACATCCATGATAGACGTTTCCAAAGCTGTCGACCGAGACCTCCATTAGAACCCTGGCGCAGTAGTAGTCAGGCAGTCTCGAGTCCCTGCAAAGGGCCGGTATCGTCTCGAGTACTTCCACACTCTCTCTGACGGTTTTAGGCCATTTCTTTTTGAGTGCAACCAAAAGTCGTGTGACGCGCTCCATGGCCTCGGTAGAGGGGGCGAGACTCCTGTCGATGTCTTTGAAGAAATAGGGATTGGTATCGAAGATATTGAAACCTATGGTAGCGCCTTTCCGCCTGGCCAAGTCTACGGCGTACTCTATATCGCCGATATTGTCTTTGAGCACGGTGAAGGCAATGCTCGTCGGAAAGCCGGCATCCACAAGCCTCTCAACCGCCGCGGTCACGGCGTCGTAGCTGGCCTCCACACCCACGATGGCGTCATGGATCTCCTTGCGGCCGTGAAGAGAGACGGTTATGTGGTCCACGGACGACTCGACGAGCATTGGAAGTGAATACTCTATAAAATGGCCGTTGGTGGCTACCGAAACCCGTAGCCCTATGGACTTGGCGTGCGCAATGATCTTATAGATGTCTTTTCTGATGAAGACCTCACCGCCTGTGAACCTGACAGAAAAGCCGCCCATATCCCTGAAGTCATCGAGGACCGTGAGCCATGCGTCCTTCGAGAGCTCTTCGGCACGGTCGCCTATCTTCCACTCATTGCACATTACGCAACGGTAGTTGCACCGATCCGTGATCTTGATCGTAAGCATGGAGGGCAGAATTACGCCTGGCGAGCGCATCACGTTCACGGCGTAGAGCCCCCTGATAAAGGCGGATACCATTCTGAGTTTCCATCTCATCCCGTAATAGAGATCTTCCATCATCACGGCACCTATACGCTAATGGCTCGTAAGGGCCGCGTATATTTGGTGGAGCGTCGTCTTCAACCCCATGGGTATCTTCCTTCGCACGGCGGCGAACACGTCATAAAAGGAGTCGAAGAAAAGAAAGATGAGCGCCTTGCGCAGATTGTGCCTCTTATACACCTCGTAACGGAAGATCTTTTTCATCTTCTTTATCTGTCTTTTCTTCTCCTCCGGATAATTCAGTACCACGACAGAGCGGTGTTGACAGGGCACCTCGAAGTCCGGCTCTATGAGCCCTTCCTCAATGCACAGCTTATAGAGCTTGGTGCCTGGATAGGGACAGAATATGGAGATGCCCATGTCGTCAGGCTGGACACGCTCATTAAGAGAGATCGTCTTCCTTATCTGGTCTATCGTCTCATGGGGGCTACCTATAATGTTGTATGACGACCGGCTGAGCCCCATCTCCCTGGCAAGCTCAAAGGACCTGATTATCTGTTCATCTGACATATAGCGTTTGAGAACGTTCTTTCTTATGTACTCGTCACCAGCCTCTATACCCATCTGCACGTGGACACAGCCGGCATCCTTGAGGTATCTGAATACCTTTTCATCCTTGTTGCCGATACGATGGTTACAGTAAAAGGGAAGGCCCGGAAAGGCATTGCGGTATTTGTCGGCGAAGTCGCTCAGCCAGTCCTCGAACATGGTGAAGAGATCATCCTCGAAGGCGAGCATATTTATGGGATATCGGGCCTTGACGTAAGAGATGAGGCCGATTATGTAATCGACACTGTGTTTGCGGAGGTAGTCTTTTCCCTTCTGGCCCTGGATGCGCTGGAGTTCGAAGTTGATACAGTAGCTGCATGGGAACGGACAGCCGCGGCTCGTTATCATGTGGAACGTACCGTTGCGCACACTCAGATACCTCTCCATGTCGAAGAGGTCGAAGTCGGGATATGGTAGGCTGTCCAGGTCTGCGATGAGCGGACGTACCGGGTTCCGGTAGACCTGACCGTCCTTCTTTACCCAGAGATTTCTTATATCCCTATAGTCCTCGCCTGCCTCAATCCTCGAGAGCAGTTCGGCCATGGCCTCCTCACCCTCGTTTATGCACAGCATATCGATGGCATCCTGGGCGATGACCTTATCGGGAGCTATGGTGGCATGGGACCCGCCGAAGATTATCGGCACCTTGAGCCTCTCTTTCAGCAACCCCGCAAACTCTACGGAGAAACGGAAGAGGCCGGAAGTTGAGGTAAAGGCCACCATGTCGGGATTAAACTTAACCGCCCGTGTGAGCTGACGAACCTGGGAGTCGCCGAAAGTGAAATCCACGAGAGCTGTCTCGTGGCCGGCCTGCTTCAAATAGCCGGAAAGCGCCATGAGTCCCTGGTGCGGAGCTTCGTGGCCGCTTATATTCGGATAGACGAAGAGTACCTTCATAATGGAGAACCTTCCTTTACGACCAAAGCGCCCAAGACTTACGCTCCGGCGTCTGCAGGCCGCCGCCGCGCCCCGTCACCGCCGGGCCAGCGCCTGCAACCGGCGGCTATGCCGAGGAATATCCAGAAGTCGAAGTTCTGCACGTAATCTTTTGTCTGAAACCCCAGAGTGTAACCGATGAATACAGCAAAGAATACCGCTATGGCGAACCTCTCTTCGCCGCCGCATGCCTTGCGAAGACCCATCGTGAAATCCCTGTAGCCCTTGACCATGACAGCCGAAAACATGAGAAGCCCCGGCACCCCGTGATCCGCAGCCATCCTGGCAAAGGCGTTATGGGGCCACGACCAGCCTTCCTGGGTGCTCGAAAAAAATACGTAGAGCGAGCTTACAAAATTGGATGAAACATAATTCTCAAAAAAGAGCGGATATCCTCCCGCGCCCACACCCGTAAGGGGATAGTCGAGCATCATGAGAAAACCGACCCTTATCATATCGAGTCTGACCACCAACGAAGGAGCATCTACACTGGACACGATGAACTCCGGCCGCATGCTCAATGACTCGAAATTCTTTACAGCGGCGTATACAAGTATGGCCGACAGGAAGAGCAGATAGATCGAATTGCTCTTTTTGACCTGACCGAGCAGAAAGGAAAGGGCGAGGATGGCCAAAAGCGATGCGAGGACTCCCGAACGGTTGCCTGCCATCAAGGTGACCACGAAGGTTGGCACCAGTGCCGCCAGGAAAAGAGGCCTGAATATGCCAAACCTGCTTCCAAAGCCGTAAGCCACGAGGAAAGGGATCAGAAAGATCATGCTCATGCCGAAAGCGTTTTCCCGGGGAAAGAATCCTTTTACCACATACTGGTCGTGGAGACGATACTGGGTCTGGAGCTCCTCGGGACCGAAGTAGGGGCCGCCGAAGAATATCTGGATATAGCCGAGTCCCACCGACAACATACCGCCTATGACGAGCACCACCATTACCTTCTCAAGCGTTGCCCTATCTTTTATGAGAATATAACCGATGAAAGCCCCCAGTACGGCCGTATAGAAACGCAGCAGTATCCCCATCTGGTAATCGTATCCCCACTGAGCGAAACGACTGAATACATCCGTTCCGCCCACTCTGTGTAAAAGCACGGCCGAAAGGGTGGACAGGGCCGCAAAGACACATAGCGCGACGGCGGGCCAGAGAGCAACGAAAGAGTCGAGAAAACGTCGCCTGAGCTCATCGTCGAGCGATGACCTGATAAAGATATAAGAAAAGGTTATGATGGCCATTGTATTGGCCAAAGTAATCGAGGAGAGCCCCGGCAGTGGCAGTCGTACCACTTTGAGAAAGAAGTTGGCGATCACTGTGGCCACCAGCAGATAGCCGCCGAGATTTACGATATCACGCTCTCTATGTATTGTGCTGACGCTCTGGCTTTGCATCGTCCGAGTTCTTTGCTGGATAGCCGAATGCCGGAAACTTAACCATCCTGTGCCACAGATCAAAACGCCTGAGCGTAAGCGTCCATACCTGCCTCACTCCGAGATACCAGCGATGCGGCAGACAGGAGGCCATCAGCAGCAATAGAGGTGCCGAGTTGACGGGCTTAAGCCTCAGCGCTTTCATCAAATGGCGCCGAGCCTCGGTGCTGCTGCCGTCTCTCAAAAAGGCCTTGGCCCATAAGAGATGATAACGAACAGTCGCATGCAACGAGCCGGGGGCAAAGGTGTCGCCGAGCATGGAAGCGATGTTGCTCCGCGTGAGCCTGAGCATATAGAGGTGCTCCGGCAGGTTGCAGACCTTATACCTTGCCGCCAACCTTATCCACAACTCCCTGTCCTGCATGAAGCGGTAGTCCTCGTTATATCCGCCCACCGCAAGCACGCAATCCTTTCTGAAGGTCACGGAACCGTGAGCGAATGGCGAGGCGTATTTTATTACCTTTCCGATCTCTTCATTCGTCACCGGTTCCGAAACGTCGAGATATATGCCGTCCTCTCTGTTGAAGCGGACGTACCAGGAGCCGACGAGAGCGTAATCTGGATTTGCGTCCAGAAAAGCCACTTGCTTTTCGAGCCTCTCCGGCCTGGAGACGTCGTCGGCGTCCATCCTTGCTATGTATTGTCCACGTGCGGCCTGAAGCCCCCGGTTAAGCGTCCTGGTAAGCCCCACATTCTCTTGGTGTATCACTTGGAGCCTCGAGTCTTTGAAGCCGGCCAGAACGTCTGCAGTCGAATCGGTGGAACCGTCGTTATATATAAGGAATTCGAAGTCTTCAAAGGTTTGGCCAAGTATGCTCTCGACTGCCTCGCCGACGTAGCGTTCACAGTTGTAGACGCTCATCAAAACGGTCACCTTCGGTCTTTTCTCCATATCCATCATCTTCCAGGTATTCACGGTGGGAACCGGTCTGTCGCTCACCGCCTCTTTTCGAGAACCACCCACAGGGCCTCACCGAAAAGATTGTTCAGAGCCCGGTCTGCATCGAAGAATCTGCCGATGATCCTTTTCCATCGCTTGCCATAAAAAACATCCATCTTCACCACTTCAACGTTCGATGCCTTGTCGGAGCCGGAGACGCCGCGGATGAAGTCGACGGACTCACTAATATTGAAGAACCACTTGTGCCTGTCCATCGGTTTCTTAAGCGGCAGACCGTAGAACTTTACCCCTGCCTTGCTCATAAGAAGCGACCTCTTCACCACAGGCGGCCAGCAATTGGGCAGACTCAGCACAACGTAACGGCGCGTACATCGCAGCAACTCACCGAAGAGGGTATGAAGCGCATCGACATGTTCGAGAACATCGGTACAGACAACACAGTCGAATGTCGCCCCCCCGAACGGCAGCACACCTGAATCCAAATCGGCCCGCACATCAGGGGCTCCCACGATGTCTACACCGGTATAGTCATCCACAAAGGGCCGCAGGTATGCGTCACCGCACCCAACGTCGAGCACCTTGCCCTGGAGATAACGACCGTACACCTTATAGATATACTCGGCCCTTTCACGTCGGTCCCTGTAGCCGGTGACCTCATCCACCGGCAACCTCTCCGCCCTGTTCTCCGTCACAGCCACCCCGATAGGTCCCTGCGGATAAGGTCCTGAAGCTTAAGGATGTCCTCTCTAAAATCCGCCCGCAGCCGCGCCTCGGTTTCGGCATCAAGGCCAGCGCCGTTGGATGAAAAGAGTCTACCGCGAAGCATCTTGAGCAGTTTTGTCTTCGTCCTCTCGTGCAGCAACCTGCGGGCCAGAAAGGCGGCCGGGTTGTACCTTGTCAGGAGCTTATAAGCCGCGGCATGCAGTGGGGTCTTTGGAAGGCCGGCGCTATTGAAGCGCTTGCCGAGATCCGATGGCACAAATGAATCATCCACTCCGATAAAACCAAAGAGGTCTTTCATCAGCCATTGGGGACGCTTCGTCAGGTCCTCATATAGGTATACCCTTACGCGGGAAAAATTCTCCTTATAGAGCCTGACTTTTTCATAGTAGCGACCCAGTCCCACATAGTCGTAGCTTGCAGGCCAACCGCTCGCAATCCTCTGCCTGACCACTTCATCTCTTACAGCCTCCTCGAAGGGCTTTGGTTCGAGCCCACGGCTGTGTTTCGTGGTGAAGTGGGAAAAGGCCCTGGAGACGGGGTCCCGCAATATCATGACAATAGCGGGTTCGACCTCCCCCTTACCGTAAAAATCTTTGACGGCCTTTATGGTCTCGTTACAGTAGACCATGTACATAGGAGAGACCTCACCTATACACTGCCCCGAAGCGGCTGGAGCAAAAAGGCTACAGTACTGCTCAAGGGTCATGGCCCGAGAAAAAGAGCCGTCGAAAGGAAGACCTTCGGCGTAGCAGAAAAAAGACGGCTCTTTCACGCTCGGCATGAAGATACCCGGATGCTGACTCAGGTACATGTACATGGAAGTGGTTCCGCTTCTGGCCGCCCCTACGACGAGAAAATCAGGGAGCTTCCTTTCCTTGCCGTCAATCTTTATCAGCAAAACGTTGCCTCTCCTGCTGTTTCATCCATGGCCCTTATTACCCTGTCTACCGCATTACCGTCAATACACCGTGCATAGTCGTCGAGGACACGCTTGGCAGCATCCCTTGCCCTTCTGGCCGCCTCGCCGCCTGAAACTATCTCCCTTATCATGCGTGAAAGCTCCTTGCCGTCTCCGGCGACGAGAAGGCCGTACCTCGCGGCGTCAAGAAGACTTTCAACCCCTCTGGGTCTTATGCTCGGAAATTGGACGAGCACAAGAGGAGCTCCGGCCACGACGGTGTCGAGCTCCATGGTAGATGCGAAGGTTACGACCACATCCGAAGCCTTCAGCAATTTATAGTTGTCCGAAACCTGTGTGACATGGGTGACCCGGGAAGCAAGGGCATCTGGCGTAGCCTTCCTGTAGTAGCCCTTGGCGTCGGAAATGCTATAAGGATGGCTCTTGACTATAAGATGGCAACCCTCTATGCCGGTCACAGCATCGAGTATCTCGGGATACATCTCTTCGGTTATGGCTGTGGCGAGGGTCACCCAAATCCCTCGCTCGTCGATACCGAGCTCCTCCGCCATGGTCTTTCTCGCATCTTCCCGGCCCACCGCTCCGGCTTCGGGAAGCGACCAGTACGGTTTTCCAGTGACGACCACCCTTGGGCCGACCCCCTGAAAACCACAAAGCGCCCTTACAATCTCCTTCTGGTCTTCGCTCCATACACAGACGGTATCGATCAGGTCATACCCTTCATCGACAACGTTTGTGCGGATGAAGCCGTGCGGTATTAGAACGCCAGGCACTCCACAGCTTGTCCTGGCCACGGCAAAAAAAGCCCTCTCCAGGAGCCTTCTGAGCCTGGCGGTTATAAGCACCTTCGGCGTACAGGAGCGCAACAACTCACCGGCCGCATCGACGTACAAGGCTGCTTCAGGCAGGACACTGCCGTATACCTCTTTCATTCCCCTTTTCAGGAAAGGCCAGATATCTACACCGTAGCAACTGAAAAGCGCCCGGAGACGAGCTTCATTGCTTTGCAGCACAGCAGGGAGTTCCCTGCGGAACCGTCTGTAGCGGGCCTTGCTCTCGGCGGTGATAAAGTCGTCTATATAGACAGCCTCTATACCGGGCACATCGATGATATTGTTCCTGCCGAAGACGTCCTTTCTTGGCATGGCTACCATTATCTTTCTACCGCGCCCGGCAAGCTCCCTAAGTACCGGCATGATGGGATTGAGATAATTTATACGCGACGCCACTGCCATGGCGTAGACTTCTCGTCCGGGACCTTCAAAGGGGCGGGAAGTAGCAGTAGTCTCCAAAAGCGCCGTTTCGTTGGCATAGTACCCTATCCTGTAGTGGAGCCCCCAGGCGAGCCTTCGCAGGGCCTTGAAGAGAAAGGGCGGGATCTCAGATACCGACGCTCCGCGCTTCCATGCCGCCTCTGAGAGAAAGTCTCCAAAGGGGGAGAGGCTACCGTAAAGGCGTACCCTCTCGGGCGGCCCTTTCGCAAGCAGGCCTTCGGCCCGCGCAGCTTCCTTCACGAGATAGTGAAGAGAACCGTTGTAGCCTGCAAGTTTGTACATGGCGACCTGGGCAAGACTCACACCATCATGCATCAATGGATTCATGGCGGCCCACCGCCTTATCATCTCCGTGACGATTCGTACCGGTTTCACTTCATCGAAGTCAATATCGTAGGGGATGAGAGGTGTCGTGCGCGCAAGCCTCGACACGAGGCCGTCACTGATCGAGTCATAAAAACCAAAGAGTGTCGAAAGCCTTCCCTTGTTGCGCAGCCTCCTCTTATCGTAGAGGAAGAGTTCTTTCAACAAGCCACCTCCAGAAGCTCTTTGTACATGGCGAGCTCCTTATCGACTATGACATCGATGGAGTTGTTCTCCATTATATAGGCGCGGGCATCCCTGCCGAGCTTTTCCCTGAGTGGGTCATCACAGAGCAGCCTCGATACGGCCTCCCGAAGCCCATCAACCGTAGGCTCACAGAGAAGACCATTTTTTTCGTGGTCGATGATATTCCTTATGCCCGGCACATTGGTTCCTACTACAGCGGTGCCGCAGGCCATGGCCTCAAGAAGCGCCTTTGGGTTACCCTCGTAGTGCGAAGGCATGACGAATATCTCCGAAGTGTTTATCTCCCTTGGCAGGTCTCTGTTGGGAACAGAACCGAGGAATTCCACATCCACCCCCTCACGTTCGGCCTGCTCGGCCAGCCCCACCTTCAGTTCCCCCACACCCATGACAACGAGCTTCACGGGTAAGCCCCTTACGGCGCTAATCAATGACGAGAGATTCTTCTGGGGCTTGAGATTGGCCACAACACAGATCCGTCCCCTTCGCCTCTTCACCTCATCCATAGGCCGGAAGAGTTCGGTGTCCACATAGTTTGGGATCATCCTTATCTTGCCGGCAGGGATACCGTACCTCTTCTTCACGTGGTCTATCGTGATGGTGTCGGGCAGTACTATCACATCGGCGAACCGGAAGGCCAGATATTCGAGTGCCGTCGCTACGGCCATTACCAGTGGACCAAACCCCCTTTTCTTGAGAAAGAAAGTCCAGCAGTAGCCGCCGCGCACTATCAATTTCTTTCTGAAGATAAGTTTTGCGATGAGCGCCGACCAGGAGCCGTAAAGCTGGTTGGTTTTGAACAAGTCCGCGCCTTTTAGCTTCCTGCCATGCAACAGGGGACCGATAAAACTGAAGAGAAGATTGGAAAACGACCATTTGTTGACGAGAACCGTGAGGTTGCTCAGTACCGCACTATAGCGCTCGTCATCCCTGTCGCCATAGGTGAAAAAAAATATCCTGCCGAGAGCTGGCGCGACTCTTCTGTAGAGTGTCAACTCCCTTTCCAGTATCCCCACATCCTCCCACTCTCCAAGACTGACTGAATATGTAAAGAAGAGAACGAGTTTCTTGTCGTTCATATGCAGACTCTCAAAGGTCGCTATCCCTGACACCCCAAGCCAACGTGGTTGTGGCTATCACGATGGAAAGACGTTATCGGCGACTGATTTTATATAAAGACGCTATATCTTTCAAGCTGTATTCATGCAAGCCCGCCGAGAAATCGCTTGACGAGAAGTCCCAAAGGACTTGAAAAGACCTCTTCGGCCGCCGAAGCGATGAGCCGGAAGGAGAAGGCAAGCCACAACGCCATCATTAAGACCTTTACACTTATATCGAGCTCCTCGATAAACGACACGCCCAGTACCGTGACCATGACGACCGAGAAGGCCGTATATAGCCCCCGATATCTGGTGGCGATAAGGCTTCTCGATATCCTGTAGGCCATTAGTGCCGACACGGCATAGGCCAGCAGCGTGGCCCATGCAGCCCCTGCAATGCCATAAATGGGAATGAGCGCCATATTGAGCAACACGTTTACAACAGCCGAAACTCCCGTTATAAGTGGAAAGTAACTCGTCTTTTCCGTATATCCCATCTCCCAGGAGACTATGTTGTAGAGTGCAAGCCAGAGGAATCCGGCCACGACAACGGGCACTATCCTGTAAGCGTCGATGTAAGCTCCGCTTGACAGCAGAAGCGTAACTTCCCTGGCAAAGAGTGAAAGTCCGAGCCCGACAGTGCAGATGAGCAACATATAACAGAGGGCCGTAAAACCTATCCGACCGGCCATCTGCCTGTCTCCTGCAGCCCGGAAGACGAAAGGCGCCCAGGCCTTCTGCACCGGCCCCATCAAGGAAAGCACTATGGAGGCGACCTTGTAGCCCAGCGAGTAGAGGCCCACGGCCGGCATGGTCAGGAAGAGGGCGAGTATGAACCTGTCGGCCATGGAAAGGGCCACCTTGCTCATCGAGTGCGGTACGAGAGGGACACCGTAGCCGAGCATATCCTTGAGCATACCGCTATCGAAGCTACCGTAGTTCTCGACGATGGCACCGGGAGCGATTATAACACATACGAGAGTTTCCGCCATAAGGGAGGCGAGCAGGACTCCCGCGATAGCCATGTCGAAATGCGCAAGGAGTACGGCGTTGAGGACGAGCATCGAGAAAGTCTTCAGGGTAAGGATCGCCGCAAGACGCCTCGACTGGCTGCGTATCCTCATGAGGCTGAAAAGGACCGAGTTGAAGACCGAGAATACGACCGTGGCCGCGGCTATGATTATGAGCGAACGTCCGTCGTCGACAGCCCCCAAGAGGCTGGTGGCAAGCGGCTCGGCTGTGGCGATGGAGACGAGCAAGAACGCCGCGCCCGTTACGGCGAGGAAGACAATGGCCGTAAAGACGACACGCCTCTTGTCCTGCCCGGAGTCATACTTCTCGTAGTATCTCAGGACAGAAGCGGAGAACCCACACTCGCAGAGGATAAAGAAAAACCCCTTAGCCATCTCGATCAGGGCGAGCAGGCCGTACTCGCCGCTGTCGAGGTAAGCAGTATGGAGCTTTATGAGAAAGAGCGTAAGTATGTTGACAAAGAAAGTGGAAAGACCGTACCACAAAGAGTCCTTGACAAAAAGCTCCAAGAGCTTGTCACCGCCAGCCTTCTTCCTGCTATCTGTAGTAATCAAATCTTGTCCTGACACTCCCTACTGAATGACCGTTTCTGACCGCAAGGTGTTCCCTATGTCTATTTTTCATGAGCAAGGTGTAGAGAGTCTCGGGAAATCTACATCGTGGTCTTTCCATAGCAGTATCTGCCACTGTGGGCGTGCACCTCGTTGTACTCACGTATCCAGATTTCTTTTGCAACTTATCTAAGGTTTCTTCACCGCGCTTATAATAAGATGCTCGCACCTTTTCTCGGAGTAAGGAGAAAAGTTCCAGTCACTAAAAGACCTTACCTTTCCGAAACCAAATCTCTCGATCTTTTTCTTGAGCATCGGCCAGGTGTAGAGTCGCATGATA
>DRME01000121.1 GCA_011375175.1 Deltaproteobacteria bacterium
CCCCCAGCCCCCCTTCAAAGACTTTCAATACGAGTTGGTTTCCCCCTGTTTTGCTTGGCAAAACAGGGGGAAACCAACTCGCATTAAAAGTTTTTGGAGGGAGTCTGAGGGAACCTTTTTACAAAAAAGGTTCCCTCAGGGTAATTAATCAGAGCTTTCCTAAGAGCTCTTTGCGATGCCGAGCAGGTTGTCCTCGTCGCCGTCGCGCACCTTGCGGTGCTCGAGCATGAGGAGGAAGAGGCTCACAAGGGTTATGCCAATGCCGGAAAGGAGGATGAGGGTGCCGATGCCTGAACTCGCCCCGCCCTCTATGTAGTGGACCGAGGGCATGAAGGAGAGGTAGGCGGCCTTGATCTCGTCTCCGTCATGGGAGTTTCTGAAGAAGGTCTGCCCCACCGGCGTCTCGCCCTCGTGAATGCGGCCGTTTCGATCCTCGAAACGGTAGATTATGCGGTAGGCCACGCTCTTTCTCGACACCTTGACGGCCTTCTTCTCCACGATGCTGCCCGTGGTCTCCACTCCGAACTTCTTCGGCAGCTCCGTCAAGGCGACCATGTAGCCTCCCACCACGAGGTGGATGAAGCCGAAGACGAATATGGCCCCGCCCCAGTGGTTCGTCAAAAAGGCCCTGAGAAGCCCGGAAGGCTTTTTCTGCTGCGCCATGTCGGCACCTCCTCACATATCGGATGGACGGCATCAATGATACCAGAAATCCACGGAGGTATCCACTGTTTTGTCTGTCGCGGAGGGAGCAGCGGCAAGAGCGCGGCGCTCTCACGGCCCGGGGCGCTCAGTCGGAATTGGCCCGCTCGGCAGGGCGCGGGAAGGGGGAATGCTCTATATGGGGAGCCGGCCTTCCTATGAGATACCCCTGGGCGTAGTCGACGCCGTAGGTCCTGAGCAGCTCGAAGGTGGCCTCCTTCTCGACGAACTCGGCCACGGTCTTTATGTGTAGTCCCCGGGCCACGTCCACTATGGCCTTGACGAAGAGCTGGTCCTCGGGGTTCTCGTCGAGCCGCTTTATGAAGGAGCCGTCGATCTTTATGAAATCCACGGGAAGCTCCTTGAGGTAGAAGAAGGAGGTGAAGCCCACGCCGAAGTCGTCGAGGGCGATGAGGCAGCCCATGGACTTGAGCGCCTTTATGAACCTTATGGCCTTGTCCATGTCCTTGAGGGCCTCGGTCTCGGTGATCTCGAAGACGATGCTGCTGGAGTCCACGTCCGTCTCGTCTATCTTTCGCTTGAGATAGTCGAGCAGTTTCTCGTCGCCTATGACCTTGCCCGAGAGGTTCATGGCGAAGCTCAGGTTCCTGCCCCTGCGCCTGAATTCGGCCAGCACGTTCAGGGCCTTCTCCTTTACGGCCTTGTCCACGGCGCCGATGTAGCCGAGGCGCTCGGCCATGTTGATGAAGAGTCCCGGCAGCATCACCTTTCCGTGCTCGTCGCGCATACGGGCCAGCACCTCGTAATGGTTGACGGAGCCGTCCGACACGGTGAGGATCGGCTGGAACCACGGCTCGAAGCTGTCCTCTTCGAGGGCCTTCTGGAGTCTCCTCTTCCATGTGAACCGGGACTGGACCTCCTCGAGGTAACGGTCGTCGCTGCGGTAGAGATGGGCCCTGTTGCGGCCCAGCTCCTTTGCCCGGTAGAGCGCCGCGCCGGCCCTCTTCAAGAGCTCCTTGGAGGACTCGCCGTGCCCCGGGTAGAGCGAGACGCCGATGCTCACCGTGGCCACCACGAGGCCCTGCACGGGGGGCATGGACTCGATCTTCCGGCATATCTCCTCGGCGACGAGCAGTCCGGCCTCCGCGTCGGCGAGAGGGACGAATACGGCGAACTCGTCGCCGCCGAGCCTGCCGACAAAGGGTCTGTTCGCCTCCTCGTCGGCCCCGGCGCCGTCGACGAGGTGGGAAAAGGTCTCCACCCGAAGCTGCATGGCCACCCTCTTGAGCAGGTCGTCGCCCACGGCGTGTCCGTACGTGTCGTTTATGAACCTGAACTCGTCGAGACCGGCCACGAGGAGCGCTGCCGTGCTCGAGCGGCCCTTTGCCGAGGCGATCCACCGGTCCATCTCCCCTACGAACTTCCTTCTGTTGAGCAGTCCCGTGAGGCTGTCGTAGCTTGCGAGGCTGCGTATCTTCTCCTCCGTCCGCAGCTTGTCGGTTATGTCTTCCTGGACGGCCAGGAAGTGGGTGATCTCGCCGTTGTCGTCCATTATGGGCGTTATGATGCCGTTCGCCCAGTAGGGCTCGCCGCTCTTCTTCCTGTTCTTGAAGATGCCCCGCCAGGTCCGGCCGCTCTTTATCGTCTTCCACAGGTCCCTGTAGAAGACCTCGGGGGTTTCGCTCGACGAGAGTATGCGGGGGGTGCGGCCCACGGCCTCGCGGCGGCTGAAGCCGGTGACCGTCTCGAAGACGGGGTTTACGTACTCGATGATGCCGTCCCTGTCTGTTATGAAGACGATGTTTATGCTCTTGTCTATGACGGTGGAGAGCTTCCTGAGCTCCGCCTCCACGCGCCTGCGCTCGGTTATGTCCAGGCCGTAGACGTTGATATAGCCTGCCTCCGGCACGGGAGAGAGGGTGAACGAGTAGGTGCGCCCGCCGGAGCTCACCTCGAACTCCCTGGACTCCATGGCCTCGAAGACCTCCCTGAAGCGCTCGCGCCAGCCTTGCGGCACGGGCCTTCCGAGCTCGAAGCCCTCTTCCTCCATGAAGAGCCTGCTCGCGGCGTTGGCGTAGAGCAGCACCCCATCCTTGTCTACCCGCAGCACCGGCGACGGGCTCTCCTCGGGGATGCTCGCAAGCGTCCTTATCTTCTCCTGCGCCTCCACGTGCTCGGTGATGTCGTGGATCGTGCCCGACACCTTGACCGGCCTTCCGGCGGCGTCCCTGGTCACCTCGCCCTCGATGTGGACGTAGCGCATGGCGCCGCCGGGAAGATCGATGTGGACCTCCACGTCGAGGGGCTCACCGGCGAAGCGCGCCCTCTCCACAGCCTTTTCGAAACGGACCCTGTCGCAGGGGCGGATCATCTCCAGGCACTTCTCGTAGGTGGAGCCCCCCTCGCCGGGGCTGCAGCCGCAGATACGACGGCTCTCGTCGGAACAGACGAACTCCCCGCTGTCGATATGCCACTCCCAGGTGCCGAGCCCCGCTATGCGCTGGGCGTTGCGAAGCCGCGCCTCGCTCTCCCTCAGGGCCTCGGTGCTGCGCCTTATGGCCGCGGCCATGTCGTTGAAGGCGGCGCTCAGGGCGCCGATCTCGTCGCCGGGACCTGGCGGGAGCTCGACTTCGAAGTTGCCCCTCGATATCTCCGCCGTCGCCGCGGCCAGGGCGTGGAGACGGCGGACCACGTTTCTGTGGAAGAGGATGAAGAGCATGCCCACAAGCGAGGCCACGACCACGGCGGCCGCGACGGCGTCGCGGAGCATGATCCTGCCGGCCGCAAGCAGCGAGGCGCTCTCGCCTTCGACGATGAGGACCCAGGCCGGTTCGTCGAGGCAGCGCGACGCCAGGGCCAGGGCCGACGAGCCCGGTCCGGCGTCGCCGAAGAAGCCGACGAGACTTCTCCCCTCGTCGATGCAGGCCCTCACGGCCCGCAGCTCCGCCCACCCGCCGTGCGGCCTTCGCCGTGGAGGCTCTCCTGCTACGAGCCCGCCGTCACGGTCGACAATGTAGACGTAGCGGCCCGCGCGAGGCCCGCCGCCACCGCCCGCGTGGGAGCCGATGAGTCCCTCGAGGTCGGCGGCCCTGAGCGCCACAACGAGCGTGCGTGGCGGGGCCCCCCCCCCCGCGCCGCGGCCCAGGGGAGCCGAAACGAGCAGCAAGAGACCGTCCGAGCCCACGCGCATCTGCGCAACGGCCGGCCCCTTGCCGGCGAGCGAGGCGACGACGGCCGCCATATCCTCCCCCGGGACTCCCCCGTTCCCGAGCGACGCCAGGACGGCGCCGTCGGCGTCCGCGACCAGTATCGTCTCCACGGAGTCGCCGAAGATGTGTGTCCCATGGCCGCCGGCCACTGCGTCGAACCTCCCGGGGCTCAGGGGATCGGGCGCGGAAGCGAGTTCCGCGGCCAGAAGCCGCGCCTTGTCCCTGTAACCCTCCAGAGCGCGCGCGAGGAAGTCATCGTAGACAGCGGCGAGCGAGTCGATCTCCTCGAGCACGTGGCGCTCCATCTGCTCCCTGTTTCTTATGTAACCTATTATGAAGACGACGAGGATGGGCAGGAGGATGAGGAGAAGTGCCGTAAGGGCCTTGACCGAAAGAGATTGGTTCTTCATCGACACTCCCGTGGAGAAAGCGGCCTTCAGAGACCAAAAAAGTCTTCAACTCCCTGCATGCATGACGGATGTTATTTCATTATAGCACATAAATGCCGATTCTATACCGGCACAAATGTAATTGCAAGGGATTAATTACCCTGGAGGAAACTTTCTGAAGAAGGGCCGTAGGCCCTCGTTTCCCATGCACCTCGATATGTCTTTCGGATGCCCGGCGGTACCCGGGGAGGTTCGGCCCGCGCCAGGCGGGGTCTTTACGCCTTTGCGGCCCGAACCTCCCCCGGCTACCGCCCCCCAAGGCAGCAAGCCCCCTCAAAGACTTCCAATACCTTTCGGACTCACCTGATTTTGCAGGCAAAATCAGGTGAGTCCGAAAGCATTGAAAGTTTTTGGAGGGAGAGCTTCCCTCCACGAGACGGCCGCTGAGAAGAAATGGAGAGGTAACGGGCGGAAGGGGGCTTCAGGCCGACGGTCTTCTTATGTCGCGCACCTTGAGGCGCAGCTCCTTTACGCCCTGCCACTCGCTCAGATAGGGGGAGAATGCGATGTCGAAACCGCCGCCGCTCATGGGGTGCATGTCGGCGAGGCCGAAGCCCATGGCGCTCCTGGCCGCGCCGTTCTGTCTGAGCGTCATCTTCAGGTGGCGCTCGCCGACGACCCGCGTCTGGATTATCTGCGCGTCGACGGCGCCGAGCACGGGCTCGCTGTTGGAGACGCCGAAGGGGCCGAGCATCTCTATCTCCGAGAGGAGGCGTCCGTTGAGCTCCTCGAGGGAGACGAGGGCGTCGACCTCCACGAGCGGCCTGAGGTCCTCGTCGTCGAGACGCTCGTTTGCGAAGGCCGTGAACTCCTCGCGGAAGCGCTCGACGAGCCCGCGCCTTATGGAGAGCCCCGCCGCGGCCCGGTGGCCGCCGTACTTGTCGAGGAGGGCCGAGCAGGAACGTATGGCCTCGAGGATGTCGAAGCCCCTTATGCTGCGGGCCGAGCCCTTGCCGACCTCGCCGTCGAACCCTATGAGCACGGTGGGCCTCGAGAACCTGTCGACGAGCCTGGAGGCGACGATGCCGATGACACCGGGATGCCAGCCTTCGCTGCCGAGCACTATGGCCCTGTCGTCGCAGCCTCCGGCGAGCATGGCGAGCGCCTCTTCGAGTATGGCGGCCTCGAGCCCCTGGCGGCGCGTGTTCTCGGCGTCCAGCTCCGAGGCGAGCCTCCTCGCCCGCTCCATGTCGGAGCAGACGAGCAGCTCAACGGCCGCGCCGGCGCTGCCCACGCGGCCGCCGGCGTTTATGCGGGGGGCGAGCTGGAAGGCCACGGCCCCGGCCGAGACCTTGTTGGCCGCGCCGAGACCCGCCACCTCCTTGAGGGCCCGAAGCCCCGGTCTCGCCGTCTCGGCGAGGACCTTGAGCCCGTGGCTCACCATCACCCTGTTCTCCTCGACGAGCGGCACCATGTCGGCCACCGTCCCGACGGCGACCATATCGAGGTATCTGGCGAGGTTGGGCTCCCTTGCCGGCGGGCGGAAGCGGCCGAGCTCCCTCAGGCGCGACCTCAGGGCCATGAGAAAGAAGAAGGCCACGCCGACGCCGGCGAGCCCCTTGAAGGGGAAGGCGCAGCCGGGCTGCTTCGGATTCAGAAGGGCCAGGGCCGGCGGAGGCTCCGGCGGCATCTCGTGGTGGTCCGTCACTATCACGTCCACGCCGAGCTGCGCCGCTCTCCGTATCTCGTCGCCGTTGGAGACACCGCAGTCGGCCGTTATGAGAAGCTTAACGCCCCTTGCGGCGAGCTTCTCCACGGCGCCCGCGTTCAGGCCGTAGCCCTCGCCGAGCCTGTCCGGTATGTACCAGACCGTCTCCGCGCCTATGTCCCTGAAGAAAGAGTGCAGCAGCGCCGTGGCCGTGGCGCCGTCCACGTCGTAGTCGCCGTAGAGGGCTATCGTCTCCCCCCGCTCAACGGCCTCGACGGTGCGTCCCACGGCCCTGTCCATGTCCTTCATCAGAAAAGGGCTTCGCAGGTCCTTGAGCCGGGGTCTGAGAAAGGAAAAGGCCCTGTCGCTGTCGACAAGGCCGCGGTTTGCAAGTATCCGGGCGGTCACGGGGAGGACGTCGAGGTCCCTTTCGAAGAGACGCAAAAGCCCAGGGTCGGGCTCCCTCACCTCCCAACGCTTTTCCATACGCCAAAAGACCTCCTCCTGCGCGGCGCCCCCTCCGGGCGGCCCGGGCGGAGCTGCGCCGCAGGCCGGCCTGCAAGGAGCCGGCACGCTCCCGCAACTCTCCCCGCCGGGGAAGGGTCGGCCGGAAGCCCCTCTATGGTACAGCCAACGGCGGCGGCAGTCAAGAGTTGTGTGTGGGCCTCGCCGTCCCGGAGAGTCTCTTCTTCAGGTCGGCGAGGTAGCGCCTGGTGCGGTCGTTTCTTATGTCCTCGGCGAGAAAGGAGGTCACCGACGGCCTTTCGACCTTGCCGTCCAGCTCCTTTACGATGACCGAGACGAAGTGGACCACGACCATGGGGTCGAACTGGCGGCCGAGATTGTCCTCTATCTCCGCCATCGCCTCCTCGAAGGAGAGGCGTTTGCGGTAGGGCCTGTCGGTGGTCATGGCGTCGAAGGAGTCGGCCAGGGCGAGGACCTTGGCGCCCACCGGTATGGCCGGGCCCGCGAGCCTGTCGGGGTAGCCCGTGCCGTCCACCCGCTCGTGGTGGTGGCGGATGACCCTGGAGATGCCCTTCCAGGGAAGCCTTATCTTGGAGAGGATCTCGTAGCCTATGACGGGGTGGCAGTTGAGCTGCGTGGATTCCACGCTGGTGAGCCTGGAGGGCTTGTTTATTATGGACTTGTCTATGGCGATCTTGCCCACGTCGTGGAGCAGGCCGGCTATGCCTATGCCTTCGGTCTCCTCGTCGCTCCAGCCCATCTCCTTGGTGACCGACGAGGCGTAGGCCGACACACGCTGGGAGTGCCCCTTGGTGTAGACGTCCTTTGCGTCGATGGCCGCCGAGAAGGCCAGTATGGTCTCGTAGTATATGAGGCTCAGGTTCTCGTAGAGGGTCTTGTTCTCCTGGTACTTGTGCATCAGCTTCTTGAGCAGCGAGTGGCTCTGGAGAGTGCTGGCCAGTTGCTGGGTCAGGATGGAGAGTATCTTGATCTCGCTTGCGCCGCTCGAGGAGAGCGGCTTCATGGGGCCGCACAGCAGAAGGAGGCCGAGGAACTCGTCACGCACCACGAGGGGAGCAACGAGCCTTGCGCCGAAGATACTGGCGAGCCTGCGGGCGAAGCGTCCCGTCTGGGCCGTAGCGGCGCAGGGCCGATACGTCCGCGCGCCGTCGGGTTCCGACAGGTGCGCTACCTCCGTCTCGCCGGAGGCGTCCGGGGCGGGGGGGGCGGGGGGGGCGGGGGGGCCGCCGGGTTCGAGGGCGCCGCACGCGACGGGACGCTTGTTCTCGAGGAACCAGCGCAGCACCTCCCTGTCGACCTCTATGTCCACATCGTCGACGCCCGTGCCCTTCGATGCGAGGGGATGGATGGACTTCTTCTCGTAGTCGTAGCGGAGCACCGCTCCGGCCGGGGCGGCGAAGGCGTCGAGTATCATGTGGAGCGACGAGTTGACGATGGTCGTGAAGTCGCGGTGCGAACTTATGAGCTCTCCGAGGTCGGCTATGAGGTCCAGGCTCGTTGCAAAACGTTTTTCGATGGGCTCGTCGGTCTTCATCAGGATGATCTCCTCCCTTCCCTGGGAAAGATGGCGCGTCATGCCGCCTCCGCCATGATGCCGGCGGTGCTGACGGAGAAAAAACGCTCAGCCGCCTTGTCGTCTCACTCGCTGACGACGACCCTGTTCTTGCCGCGGGCCTTCGCCATATACATCGCCTTATCGGCCTTGTAGAGAAGTTCTTCAATCGTCTCGGCGTCGCGGGGGAATTCGGCCACGCCGAGACTTATGGTGGGCCATTCCCTGAAGGGCATGCCCTTGATTACGGAGCCGTACTTTTCAACGCCCTTTCTTATCCTCTCGGCTATGACAAAGGCGTCTATCTTGGACGTATAGGGGAGTATGACGCCGAACTCCTCTCCCCCGAAGCGCGCCACCACGTCTATGGAGCGCACGGCGTCCCTTATGGCCGTGGCCGTGCCCTTGAGGACCTCGTCGCCCACGAGATGGCCGTAACGGTCGTTGAGCGCCTTGAAGTCGTCGATGTCTATTATGAATATCGAAAAGTTCTCGCTGTGACGCTTGGCGCGCTCGGCCTCCTCGAAGAGCCTCTCCTGGAAGTAGCGCCGGTTGAAGATGCCCGTGAGCTCGTCGGTCACCGAGATGACCTTGAGCTCCTCTATCATGTTGTAGTAGACGCCCCGCTCGATGGCAATCGAGGCGTAGTTGGAGAGGGAGAGGAGGAGCTTGAGGTCCTCCTCGGAGAAGACCTCGCCGGTGATCTTGTCCGAGAGATTGAGCACGCCTATGACGCGCGACTCCATGCGGAGCGGGATGGAGACGAAGCTCTTTGTCTTGTAGCGGGGCCTGTTCTTGCGGGCCGGCCCCTCCTTCTCGATGTCGGTGACGATGACGGGCCTGCCGCTCTCCACTATGGAGCCGGCGATGCCCTCGCCGCAGCGTATCTTGAGGTTCTCCGCGATACTCTTGTCCATGCCCTTGGCGGCCTTGACCGACAGCGAGGTTCCGTCGTTTTCGAGCAGCAGCACCGAGCCCTGTTCGGCTCCGGCGAGTTCGATGGATTTGTCGAGAAGGGCCTTGAGAAGCTCTTCGCGGTCGGTGAGCGAGGCGAGCGTGCTCACGGCCTCGTCGAGCGAGTCTATGGACCTGAGCGGGCCCCTGCGCGACTCCCTGCGCCGCAGCTCGCTGGCGCACAGGCCCTTGGCGTGGAGCCCCCTGAGAACGGGCACGGCCAGCTTTTCGACGAAACCGGGGAGGGTGAAGAGTTCGTGGGGGGACATGGTCCTCACGTCGTCGGCTCCTCCGGCGCCCCTCGAGCTTGCGACGACACCGCTGAGGTGACACCGTCCGCCGACGATGGCGAGCGCGCTGGACGAGTCGAGGAAGACGGGGATTACGAAGCTGAAAAGCTCCTTATGGCACTTGAAGATATATATGCTCTTGGTGCGCAGCGCCTTTGCAACGGCCCGCGCACAGCTCTCCGCGCAACGGCGTCCGCCCTCGCTCTCGAGCTCGACCCTGCAGACGCGGTTCTCCACCGAAGGGGGGACGATGATCTTGCCGTCGGCCCCGCTGAGAGAGATGGGGATGTTGAGGAGACCCGACAGCCCGGCCTGGAACTCACGCCATAATGTGAGGTCGAGATTCAACGTTGAAGACACTCGATGGGGCTCTCCATGCACTATGATTCCGCAGCGACCCGCCGCCCGGCCGCCCGGCATGGGACGGCTACTTCATGGTATCACAAAAACAGAAAAAACGCCACCTCCGAATAAAGCCCCCGCCTCGAAGCACGGGGCGCAGAGACGGTCGGGGCCGGCGCACGGGACGACGCCCGTCACGGCGGCCCCTTCGCAGACCTGCGGCGCGGCGGCGGCGTCCGCCCGGCCGGGCCGGAAGGCGGCGGGTCAGCGCTGCAGCAGCTTGCCCTTCCTCCCCTTCCACGCAAGGAGGATCGGGCTTGCCACGAAGATGGATGAGTAGGTGCCTACGAGCACACCGAGGAAGAGTGTGAGCGAGAAGTCGTGGATGACCTCGCCGCCCAGGAAGAGGAGGGCGACGAGGACGAGCAAGGTGGTGAGAGAAGTGACGATGGTGCGCCTCAAGACCTCGTTGATGGACCTGTTCACAAGAAGCGGGAGTTCTTCCCTGGTCTTGCGACGGAGGTTCTCGCGTATCCTGTCGAAGACGACGACCGTGTCGGTGAGGGAGTACCCTGCGATGGTGAGCAGCGCCGTCACGATGAGAAAGTTTATCTCCCTGTCCATGACGAAGAGCACGCCGAGCACGGCCAGCACGTCATGGAAGGTGGCGGCCACGGCGGCCACGCCGAAGCGCAGCTCGAAGCGCCATGCCACGTACAGGAGTATCAGGGCCAGCGCTATGACGATGGCCGTCAGGGCGTCGCGCTGGAGCTTGCCTCCCACGGTGGGCCCGACCTCGGTGGTCTGTTCCACCTCGAAGGGGTTGCCGGCGAGCCCGGACTTGAAGACTTCGCCTATGGCCGCCGAGACACCGCGCAGGTCGCCTCCTTCGGGCTTGACCTTGACCAGAAGCCTCGTGGGATCGGCGAACTGCTGCAGGTCGGCGTCCACGTAGCCCGACTCCTTGAGGAGGCTTCTCACCTCTTCGATGGCGTAGGGCTTCTCGAAACGGAACTGGATCGCTATGCCGCCGGAGAAATCGGTGCCGAGCTTGGCCTTGCCAAGCGGTATGGCCACGGCGGCCGCCAGTCCCACCAGGACCATGACGGTCGAGAATACAAGGGCTATCCTGCTCTTGCCGAGAAAGTCGAACCTGCTCTCCCCTAAGATGTCCATCGAGCCTCCACGAGCGATGCACGGGGCCGCCGTCCCATGGGGCGGCGGCCCGCCCGTCCTTTCATATTCATATGCTCAGCCTGCTGACCCTGAGCTTGTCGTTCTGGATGTCGAGCGCCACCTTGGTGCCCACCAGGGCGGTAAAGAGGTTTATGAGGATGCCGAGACCGAGGGTCACGGCAAAGCCCTTTATGGGGCCGCTTCCGTACTGGTAGAGGACGGCCGCCGTTATGAGGGTCGTCACGTGGGAGTCGACGATGGTCCACCATGCGTGGTCGTAGCCGGCGTCCACGGCCGAGCGCGGCGTCCTCCCGGCCCGCAGCTCCTCCTTTATCCTCTCGAAGATGAGCACGTTGCTGTCCACGCCCATGCCTATGGTGAGTATTATGCCCGCTATACCGGGCAGCGTGAGCGTTGCGTTGAAGCAGGCCATGGCGCCGAGCAGCATGATGATGTTGAGCATCACGGCCACGTCGGCGATGACGCCGGCCACCCTGTAGTAGAGGACCATGAAGACCAGCACGAGCAGCCCTCCTATGGTGACGGCCCTTATGCCGGCCTCGATGGAGTCGTGGCCGAGCGTGGGGCCGACGGTGACGTTCTGGATGATCGTCACCGGAGCGGGCAGCGCGCCCGCGCGGAGCACTATCGCCAGGTCCGTGGCCTCCTCGTGGGTGAAGCCTCCCGATATCTGGGCCCTGCCGCCGGCTATCCTCTCCCGTATCTGCGGGGCCGAGTGGACGTTGCCGTCGAGGATGATGGCCAGCCGCTTGCCCACGTTGCGGGCCGTTATCCTCTCGAATATGCGCGAGCCCGTGGAATCGAAGGTGAGGGAGACGTAGGGCTCGTTGAACTGCGTGTCGATCTGGACGCGGGCGTCGGAAAGGGTATCGCCCGTAAGGAGCGTTTCCTTCTTCACGAGGTAGGGCTCCTCGACGACCCGCCCGCTCGCCGGGTCCCTGGCGCGCTTGTAGAGGATCTCCGTGCCCGGAGGCGGTCCCTTCTCGAGCGCCTCGTAGACGTCGTGCTCCTCGTCGAGGAGCTTGAACTCGAGGACGGCCGTCTTGCCTATGAGCTTTATGGCCCGCTCCGGGTCCCTGAGCCCCGGGAGCTGCACCACTATCTGGCGCGTGCCCTGGCGCTGGATGACGGGCTCGCGCACGCCGAACCTGTCTATCCTGTTGCGTATCGTCTCCAGGGCCTGGGAGCTCGCCCACTCCTTGATGCGCCTTGCCTCGGCATCCATGAGGGAGAAGGCCAGGCGCCCCGGCGACTCGGCGGGCCTGTCGAACTGGGGGAACCGTTCGGCCACGAGCTGGTTTATCCTGCCGCGGTCCCCGTCGTCCTTGTAGGTGACGACCACCGTGTCGTTGCCCTCGAGCTTCACGGTCACCTGGCGCAGGCCCTTTTTCTTCAGCTCCGCCTCCATGGAGCCCGCAAGCCTCGCCGTATAGTTCTCGACGGCCTTTTCCTGGTCCACGTCGAGCACCAGGTGCATGCCGCCCTGGAGGTCGAGCCCGAGGGTTATCTTCGGTATGTAGTCGACCCAGAAGTCCGGCAGATACCGGGCGTACTTGGTCGACGGCAGAAAGAGCGCCAGCGCCAGCACGGAGAATGTGCCAAGCAGCACGAGACGCCAGAATATGCTTTTCATATGGCTAAGACTCCGTTTTCCATGACCTTTTCCCGCCCCCGCGGACCTCGGCGCAACCTCCCCCTCAGGCGCCGGTTCAGCCCTCGTGGGGCTTTCTCACGGCGATGGCCTCCTTGGCGACCTTCACCCTCACGTTCTCCGATATCTCCATGGTCACCGTCTCCTCGCCCACCGAGGTGAGGCGGCCGTGGAGTCCGCCCTGGGTTATGACGCTGTCGCCCTTTGTGAGCTTGCCGAGCATCTCCTTGTGCTCGCGGGCCTTCTTCTGCTGCGGCCGGATGAGAAGAAAGTAGAAGATGACGAAGAGTATGATGAGCGGGACCATGCTGATGATCCCCGAGGCCGCGGGAGGCGGCCCCTCCTGGGCATGGGCCAATGTGGGTCCGAAGATAAAAAACACGTCGAGTTACCTCCTTTGTGTGCGTAATGGCGTCAGACGGCCCCGCCGCGCTCCAGGGCACCGGAAAACTCCCGCCTGAAGGCGCCGAACAGGCCCTCGGCTATGGCCTGCCGGGCCCTAGCCATGAGCGTTACGAAGTAGTGCAGGTTGTGTATGGTGTTAAGCCGCGAGGCCAGTATCTCGCCGGAGAGAAAGAGGTGGCGTAAATAGGCCCTCGAGTAATTCCTGCAGGTGTAACACCGGCACTTCTCGTCCAGTGGAGCGGGGTCCCGCGCATATCGACCATTCTTTATAACCAATTTCCCCCCGCTTGTAAAGAGCGTTCCGTTTCTGGCGTTGCGCGTGGGCAAAACGCAGTCGAACATGTCTATTCCAAGCTCTATGCACGTGAGGAGGTCCTCTGGATAGCCCACGCCCATGAGGTATCGGGGCCTGTCCTCCGGGAGCGCCGCGGCGCTCACGGCCGCCATCTCGTACATGAGGGCCTTCTCCTCTCCCACGCTCAGGCCCCCCACGGCGTATCCGTCAAAGTCCATGGCAACGAGCGTTTCGGCGCTCCTTGCCCGCAGGTCGGCGTACATGCCTCCCTGGGCTATGGCGAAGAGCGCGCCCGAGTCGCCGGTCCTTGCGGCCCGGCACCGCGCCGCCCAGCGGTGGGTTAGCTCCATGGAGCGCTCGGCGTAGTCGCGCGTGGCCGGATAGGGGGGGCACTCGTCGAGGACCATCATGATGTCCGAGCCCAGGGCCTGCTGGATCTCCACGGCCTTCTCGGGCGAGAGAAAACAGGTGGAGCCGTCGATGTGGGAGCGGAAGCGCACGCCCTCTTCCTCGATCTTTCGCAGCCTTGCGAGACTGAAGACCTGGAAGCCGCCGCTGTCGGTGAGGATCGGACGCTTCCAGTTCATGAAGCGGTGGAGACCACCGAGCCCTCTTATCACTTCATGGCCCGGCCTCTGCCAGAGGTGATAGGTGTTGGCCAGTATGATCCCGACGCCCATCTCTTCGAGCTCCTCGGGGGTCATGGCCTTGACCGTCGCCGCCGTGCCCACGGGCATGAAGACCGGCGTTCGGACCTCGCCCCGCCCGGTGACGATCCGCCCGAGCCGCGCCCCCGTGGGGTCCTTCTTCAAGAGCTCGAAACCGAACGACACGGCCGCCCCCCCTCAGAGGAGTTCTGCCGCGCCGATGGGCTCCCAGGCGGCGCTTCGCACGAGCCATCGGTCGTCTCTGCGGACGAAGACCACCGAAAAGCGAAGGGCCGAGGCCTCGTCCGGTATGACCTCGGAGAGCGAGACGCGCCCGCCGCCCCTCACAAAGAGGACCCTCGCGTCCACCAGGGCCCGCTCGCCCTCGACCTCTATGTCCACGTCGCGCAGGAAGACGGTGAGCCTCTCGCCCGTCAGAAGCCGCCGCAGCAGAAGCGCCCGGAGGGAGCGGCGGTCGTTGCCGGCGTCGTCACTGTAGTCGTCGGCCACATAGCCCATGAGGGACTTAACGTCGTTGTTCTCGGCGGCTTCGGCGCCGAGACGGACGATGTGGCGGATCACGTCCTCGTCAGGCAGGGAGCGCGACGTGCAGCCCCACATGAGCACCGCCAGCAGCAAAACCCAGAACTTCCCAAAAGCTCTCATACGAAACCTCCCATAGCCGGGGGAAACCTTCTGTAGAAGGGCCATAGGCCCACGGTTCCCTCATACTCCCTCCAAAAACTTTTAATGCGAGTTGGTTTCCCCCTGTTTTGCCAGGCAAAACAGGGGGAAACCAACTCGTATTGAAAGTCCTTGAAGGGGGTCTGGGGGAAACTTTCTTCAGAAAGTTTCCCCCAGGGTAATTAATGGCGGCGGCCAGGGGGTCGGACCGCGCCAGGCGGGGTTGTTACGCCTTTGCGGTCCGACCCCCTGGCCGCCGCGCAAGCACTCTCACATGCAACGGAGTCCGAGGCGGCCCCGGACATCCGCCCCTTACACGGAAAGGCTCCACGGCAAAGGTCAAGTCCATCCCATGAGCGGGCACAGTATCATGAGTCCCGCCATGATGACGGCGAACCCCCCTATATCGAAGAGTATGCCCTTTCGCACCATCGTGAGGATCGGCACGAGTCCCGACCCGTAGACGATGGCGTTGGGCGGCGTGGAGACGGGGAGCATGAAGCCGAAGCTCGCGCCGAGACAGGCGCCGAGCGCGGGCGGCATGGCCGGCACGCCGGCGCCCTGGGCCACGGCTATGACGACGGGGATGACCATGTTGGCCGAGGCCGTGTTCGATGTCGTCTCGCTGAGTATGATGGCGAGGAGGGTCCCTATGGCCGTTATGGCCCAGAGCTCGGATGCGCCCGTAAGTCCCGTGAGTCCGCGGCCGAAGGCCTCGGCCAGTCCCGTCGAGAACATGAGCTTTCCGAGGCTCAGTCCCCCGCCGAAGAGGAGTATGGTGCCCCAGTCTATGCGCGCGGCCCTCCCCCAGTCCATGGTGAAGCGGCGCTCCTTCCAGGAGACGGGCAGCACGAAGAGGAGGGAGGCGGCGGCGACGGCGACGATGCCGGAGTTGAGCCGCGAGGCGAGGAGCCTGAATATCTCCGAGTCCTTGCCCGCCGCAAGGCCCACGATGCTGGGCAGGACCCAGAGGACGACGGCCGCGGCGAAGGCGGCGGCCGTGTTCTTCTCGCCGCGGCTCATGGGGCCGAGCCGCGCGCGGGCCCCGGCCACGTAGCCGGCCACGCCGCTGACGGCCCCGTCGGAGCGGCTGTAAAGGGGGCCGACGATGAGGAAGAGGTAGAGGAACATGGCGGCCGTAATGGGGAGGGCGAAGACCATCCACTCGAAGAAGGTCACCTTCACGCCTATGAGCTCGTTCATCATGCCGATGCCTATGATGTTGGGAGGCGTGCCTATGGGCGTCGCTATGCCGCCCACCGAGGCGCCGTAGGCTATCATGAGCATCATGGCCGTGGAAAAACGGTCCCGTCTCGGCCCGCCGCCCGCGCCGCTTCTCATCTCGCCCATGGCTCCGAGCACGCCCACTCCTATGGGCAGCATCATGGCCGTGGCGGCCGTGTTGCTTATCCACATGGAGGCGACGGCCGAGATGAGGCCGAAGGTGAAGAGAAGGCGCAGCGGACTCTCTTCGAGGAAGCGGATAGAGAAGATGGCGAAGGCGAAGCGGCGGTCGAGACCGTGGTGTGTTATCGAGGCTGCCAGTATGAAGCTACCTATGAAGAGGAAGACCAGGGGGTCTGCGAAGGGGGCGAGCACCGTCTTCGCCGGCGCCACGCCGAGCATGATGTTGAGCACCGCCCCTATGAGCGCGGCGGCCGGGAGCGGCACGGCCTCGCTGAGCCAGAGCACGAGCACGGCCCCCACGACGGCGAGGAGCTTGTGGGCCTCGGCGGAGAGGGAAGGGGCCGGCATGAGGTAGAGAACGAAGAAGACGAGCGGGGCGAGCACGAATCCCGCGGCGCTTCTCATCCTCTCGAAGCGCTCCTCGGCCTCCGTTAGGACCTCCTCTATGGGCGCCTCCCGGCCCAAGGCTTCAGTCTTCTGCGGCGTCAGCGCCGCCGGCCTCCCCGGCCTCGCGCCGCCTTGCGCCGCTGTGCTCGGCGACCATCCTCGTGGTCCGAAGCGCCCCGCCCGCGGCCTGCCCTATGAGCACGGCCGTGACGACGAGCGGGATGACCTCGTAGGAGAAACCCATGAGCCTGCGCATGGCTATGTTTATCAGTATGGGCACGTAGAGACACCGGGCCCAGGGCCGCGAGAGCTTTCTGTACCCCCTGCGCAGGTAACCGAAGGGGACGTTCACCGCCGCGGCGGTGAGCAGAAAAAGCATGAGCTGTACGTTGTATGAATGGAGCAACGGCGATGACCTCCGACTGGTTTTCCCCTGTCTTGCTTGGCAGAACAGGGGAAAACCAAAGAAAGCAAGAGGAAGAAAGATGAAGGCCGCTTGGCGCAGACGCGACGCTACGGCGTCCATCAAGATTCATCAGTTTTTCTTTGCTTACTTTCTTTTTCCCAAAAAGAAAGTAAGTCAGCCGAAGAAGACCTCGGCTATGCGGTAGAGTTCGAGGTCCACGGTCTTGGTCTTGCTGGTGGCCTCTTCGAGCGTCACGTCGACGATGGTGTTGCCCTGGAGGGCGACCATTCTACCAAACTTTCCCTCGTTTATCAACTCCACGGCCTTGACGCCGTACCGGGTGGCGAGTATCCGGTCGTGGGGCGAGGGCGTGCCTCCGCGCTGGAGGTGGCCGAGCACGACGAAACGGGTCTCGTTGCCCGTGCGCTCCTCGATCTCTTTTGCCAGAAACTCGCCCACTCCGCCGAGGCGGGCATGTCCGAAGGCGTCGAGTTCCTTGTCCTTGGTGATTATGCCGCCCACTTCCTTGGGGAAGGCCCCCTCGGCGGCGACGATTATGCTGAAGTTCTTGCCCTGGGACTTGCGCTTTCTCACCATCTCGCAGACGTCGTCTATGTCGAAGGGTTTTTCCGGGATGAGAATGACGTCGGCGCCGCCGGCGATGCCGCCGTAGACGGCTATCCAGCCCGCGTGGCGGCCCATGACCTCGACGACCATGACGCGGTGGTGGGCCTCGGTCGTCGAGTGGAGCCTGTCGAGCGCCCATGTGACGATGCTTACGGCCGTATCGAAGCCGAAGGTGAAGTCCGTGCCCGAGAGGTCGTTGTCGATGGTCTTGGGTATGCCTACGACCTTTATTCCCTTGCCGTGGAGCCTTGCCGCCACGCCGAGGGTGTCGTCACCGCCTATGGCTATGAGGGCTCCGATACCGAGACGCTCTATGTTGGAGAGGACGCGGTCCGCGTCGCCTTCGTTCTTGAAGGGGTTGGTGCGTGATGTGCCGAGGATGGTGCCGCCGCGTGGCAGAATGCCCGATACGGTCTCGCGCGTCAGCGGTGTAACGTTGCCCTCGATCAGTCCCTTCCAGCCGTCCCTTATGCCGGTGAACTCGTAGCCGAACTGGTAGCCCCGCTTGACGACCGCCCTTATTACGGCGTTGAGCCCCGGACAGTCGCCACCGCCGGTGAGAATACCGATGTTCATCGTTCAGACCTCCTCGTGGCTTGTTTCGCACCCTGGCGAGCGCTCGGCGCCGGCAAGAGGTAGCCGCACGGTGAAGACGCTCCCCTTGCCGTAGACGCTCCTCACCTCTATGGTGCCTTTCATGGACTCCACTATCTCCTTGCATATGCTCAGGCCCAGCCCCGCTCCGCCGACCTCCCTTGTCCGCGCCTTGTCGACGCGGTAGAAGCGGTCGAAGACGTGGGGCAGGTCCTCCTCGGCGATGCCGCAGCCCGTGTCCCTTACGGTAAGTATAGCAGAACCGTTCTTTTCTTCCAGGCAAACGTTGACCATGCCGCCGGCCGGCGTGTACTTGACGGCGTTTTCGAGGAGGTTGTAGACGAGCTGGCCGAGCATGTAGGCGTCGCCCATGACCGTCACGGGCGCGAGCGAGTCGCCGGTTATGGAGACTCCCCTGTCGGCGCCGCGTTTCTTGATGTTCTCGACGACGCTTGCCACGGTGGCGTCGAACCTCACCCTTGCGGCGAGCATGTGGCCGTTCTTGTCGGAGCGGGCGAGCATGAGCAGATTCTGCACGATGTGGCTGAGGCGGTCTATCTCCTCGAGGGCGCTCTCCAGGATGGTGCGGAGCTCGGCGGCCGAGGCGTTGGAGCGAAGGGCCACCTCGATCTCGCCCTTGAGCACGGTGAGCGGCGTTCTGAGCTCGTGGGAGGCGTCGGCGGTGAACTGTTTTATCTGGCGGAAGGAGCGCTCGAGCCTGCCTATCATGTCGTTGAAGGTCTCGGCGAGCCGGCCGATCTCGTCCTTCGGGCCGTCGATGTGGAGCCGTTCGTTGAGGTTCTCGGCCCCGATGCGCCGCGCCATGGTCGTTATGGCGTCCACGGGCCTGAGGGCCTTGCCCGAGAGGAACCACCCCACCCAGCTCGCCACGATGATCGAGGCGGCCACGCCGAAGATGAACATGTAGACCATGCCGTGGAAGAGTTTTTCGCTCCCCTCCAGGGAGGTGCCGACCTGGACTATGGCCGCCACACCCTTGCGTTTCACGATGATGGGCTTGGTGACCACCCGCACGGGATAGCGGCCGAACCCCTCGATGATCCCGTAGTGGGTGCGGCCGCGCAGGGCCTCCTTTAGCGCCTCTTGCGACACGGGCAGCGACATCTCCTCGAGCGACGTGGAACGGCCCTTGATCTCACCGGACGGGTCGAGGACCTGTATGTAGTTGCCCGTGGTCCTTATGCCGAAAAAGCGCTCCAGTATGACGTCGAAGTGGCTCGGCAGGATGAGCTCGCCCGAGCTCTTGACGACGAGATGCCCCATCATCTCGGCTATGGAGCCGAGCTGCTTGTCGATGCTGTCCATGTAGACCTTGGAGAGGGTGTAGAAGAAGACCACCGCCGAGGCCACGAGCGTGACCGTGAGCAGCGAGACGTACCAGAGGGTGAGCCTTGTGCGGATCGACAGGGTCATGAAGCCTTCCGTTTCCGGCCGGACGGTATCCGGTTCATCGGTCCTCGGCTGCTGGCGAGGAGGCGGCGCGGGCAAGCGGAAAAAGATTACGCCGGACATGCCCCGAGGACATGTCCGGCGTCTGGATCGTCGGTTTCAAGGGTGAGGTCTTTACCAGGTCTGCACGCCGGAGTCGTACTCGTAGGTGCCGTCGCCGTCGGCGTCGACCTCGACGCGGTACTGGGTGGACGAGACGAAGGTGAGTCTCGCCTTGGAGCCGCCGGAGCCGGTGACGACGATAACGCCCGCCGAGGGCCAGGTGTCGGAGTCGTTGATCCGGATGGCCTCGGTGGTGGCTATGTCCACGTAGCCGTAGTCCGGGTGGTAGAAGCGGCCGCTCGTGATGTTGATCTCCATGTAGCTGCCGGCGTCGTTTATGGTGAGCACGAGGTTTTCGACCTTGTAGACCTTGCCGGTCGCATTGTCGCGCAGGACCATGCTCGATATGGTGGCCGTAGTCGGCGTGGCCGTGTAGTCGTAGGAGGCCGTGGCGTCGACGGTGAAGGACGAGCTGCCCTGGCTGAAGGAGACGGACGAGAGCGTCAGCGAGAGGGTCTTTATGCTGAGGTCGGTGAGGTCGATGGAGCCCGTGAAGGAGCCGCTGCCCGTGGCGGTGACGCCGGAGGCGCAGAAGTCGTTGAAGGTTATGGTGCCGGAGAAGGTGCCGTCTATGTTGTAGGATATGGAGAGGGTGGCGGAGCCTGGATCGGTTTCACACTTGCCGTTCACCGTCCTGTCTATGGTGACCGCCGCGGCGGCCGACGGCGGGCCGGCCGTGGAGAAATCGACCTGCGAGAAGGCCTCCTCGATTACGGCCGATATGGCCAGGTGGGCGGGCCTTGCGCCGCCTGAAGAGGGAGCGGTCACGTAACCGCCGGCCGAACCGGTGCCGGCCGCCGTGTTGCCGCTCTGGTAGGCGCTGGTGGAGATGGTCGAGCCGTTGCTCGAATCGACCGTGGCCTGCGATGAGGAACCCGAGTATGTGAGCGACGACGTTGACGATGAAGACGACGATGACGACGTGTTGTTGCTGTCGCCTCCGCCGCAGGCGGTAAGCGTCACGGCCAGTGCCGCCGAAACGGCCCATGAAAGAGATCGATGCAAGATGGTCTTCATTTGCCCTCTCCTTTCGTGCTTTGCCGGGAATTGCTCGGCGGACCGGGGCCTCGCCGCTCAGGCCATGCTCTCGCCGACGGCCTTGAGCCTCTCCACGGACTTTATGATTATCTCCTTGCGCCTTATGTCTATGATTCCGTCGTCCTTGAAGGCCTTGAGCAGCCTTATGGAAGTCTCCTGGGTTATGCCGAGAAGCTCGGCTATCTCCAGGCGCGACAGCGTGAGGTTCAGCCTCACCTGGCCGTCCACCTTCTCGCCGTACTCGTCCGCCAGGGTGCAGAGAAGGTGCGCAAGCTTCTCGCGGGCGTTCATGAGGCCGAGCGTGCCTATGCGCTCGTAGGCCTGGTTGAGCTCCCTGCCCAGCGCGAAGATGAGCTTTCTGGCCACGCCCGGCGACCTGTCCAGTATAGCAAGAAAGGACTCCCTCTTTATGTAACAGAGCTCACAGTTGTCCATGGCCACCGCCGTATTGGCGTACACGGCACCGTCGTAGAGGACCTCCATGCCGAGCAGGTCCCCGGGATAGAGTATCCTTATAATCTGCTCCTTTCCGGCCGCCGAACTGCGCACGAGCTTGACCCTGCCGGTGCGGACCACGTAAAGGCCCGTGCAGGGATCGCCCTCCAGATAGACGATGTCGCGCTTCCTGAAGGACGAAATGACAACAACATCCTTGAAGTCGTCAAGCTGCTCTTCCGTAAGATCGGCAAACAGCGTGTTTTCTTTAATGTAACAGTGACAAATGGCGCACAGTGAATTTTTCGACTTCATCGAAACTCCTTGGGGAAAGTCTGATTAATTACACTGGGGGAAACTTTCTGTAGAAAGTTTCCCCCAGACCCCCTTCAAAGACTTTCAATGCGAGTTGGTTTCCCCCTGTTTTGCCAGGCAAAACAGGGGGAAACCAACTCGCGTTAAAAGTTTTTGGAGGGAGTCTGAGGGAACCGTGGGTCTGTGACCCTTTTACAAAAAGGTTCCCTCAGGGTAAATAATCAAAGCTTTCTTTCATCGGGGTGGTTTGGAGCGGCCGGTCGTCGGCGGTTCGAGGAGCGCCATGCCTGCCGGGGCGCCGAGTTCACCGAAGGGGAAGCCCGCGCGGTAGGGGACGACGGCTATGCTCACTTTTTTACGGGCCTTTATCCACCTGATGAGTTCCACCACCCTGTGTTCCGGCAGGGGTTCGCGGGTCTTCCAGTCTATGGTCTGGAGCTTTATGAGGACCCGTCGCGGCTCGCCCACCAGACGCGAGGCCTCCTCGACCATCCACTTGATGAGTCCCTCGACCTCCTCGGGCGCGAGGCCGAGTTCCTTTTCCATCTGGCGCTGGTAGGCCATGATGGAGAAGTAGTCGAAGCCCGCCTCGATGGCGGCCGGGAGATTCTGGGAGAGCCAGGCGAGGGCGTAGGGCGGATTGGTCACCGACTCGTACATGAGGTTGACGGCGAAGCTGACCCCCGGATTGCGCTCTCTGACCGTGTCCATGAGCCTGCGTGCAACGGCCAGAAGCCTTGCGTTCTTCCACGAGGCCCACTCCCAGAACTCGCCGCCGTATGCGGGGCTTGAGTCGCGGTAGCCCACGAAGAGCCTCTTGGGGTCGAGCGTCTTTCCCGTCTCGCGCCGGAAGAGCCGCTCCGCGTGTTTGCCGAAGCCCTCGTTGTGGCGCAGCACAAGGTCGTCCTGGAAGAGTATGCCGTCTATGTCGTAGGCCGCCAGGTCGGCGTAAAGGGCCTCGAGGTGGGCCACCGCCTCGTCGTTGAAGAGGTCGAGTCCCTTGCAGGCCGTGACGGCGCCTCTGCCGATGTCGTAGGCCCGGCAGGCGAGGTCCTTTCTCCCCTCCAGCCCGTAGTCTGCGTAACGGGTCGTCATCCAGGCGAAGACCTTCAGTCCCCTGGCATGGGCCATGGAGAGGATGGGACCGAGCACGTCGGCCACCACCGGCGCGTGCGACGTCCTGAAGTAGACGCCCGAAGGCCCATTCCCCGCCGCGCGGAGGTGGAAACGGTCGCCGCGGTTGTGGAAGACCCGGACGATGATCGTATTGACGCCCGAAGAGCCGAGCCTTTCGAGCTCGGCGTCGATCTCACCGAGGCTGCGGCCGTCAAAGAGCATGACCTGCACGGCCCGAAGCGCCTCCACCTTGCTGTCGAGGGCGGAGCCGCCACGGGGGCCCGTCGGCGTCGAGACGGCCGGCTCGGCGTGGCGGCCCTTGTACTTGTCGTTGTCCAGCGCCGCCACGTATCGGCGCAGGGCCTCTTCGACGAGCGGGCTGTCCGGGAAGTTCCTGATGAAGAGCTTATATTCCGACGCGGCCTCCCTGTAGCGGCCCCGGCCCATGTAACATTCGGCCAGCCCGAACTGGGCGCCCTCGACGTAGGAGCTTGCCGGGAAGCGCTCTATGACCCGCTGGAACTCGCGGGCCGCCATGGCGTAGTGGCGCTGCTCGAAGAGCAGGCTCGCGTACTTGAACTGGGCGCGCGCCGAGTAGAGCGCCGAGGGCGCCGTGTCGGCCCGGGCCGACACGGCGCACAGAGAGAGCATCACGCCCAGAACGGCCGGAGCGAGTCTTTCAAGCCCCCTGCTCATCGGACCCCGCGCTTCCCCGCGGCCGGCTCCACGCTCTCCCTCGACCCGGCGAAGAGCCGCTCCATGGCCTCGGCCACCGAAGCCACGCCCGTGAGCGTCATCTTCGCGCCGTCGGCGTCCTTGAGGCGCCGCAGGTTGTCGCTCGGCAGTATGCAGCTCGTGAAGCCGAGCTTTTCGGCCTCGCGCACGCGCTGGCCGGCCTGGCTCACGGCGCGCACCTCGCCGGCGAGCCCCACCTCGCCGAAGATGACGGCGCCGGGGTCGACGGCCCTGTCGAGAAAGTTGGAGGCCACCGAGGCGATTATGCCGAGATCGGCGGCCGGTTCGTCGACCCGTATGCCGCCCGTTACCTTCACGTATATGTCGTGGCCCGCCAGCATGATGCCCGCCTTTTTCTCCAGCACCGCCACCATGAGCGAGACCCTGCTTGCGTCCACCCCCACGACCGTGCGCCGCGGCACGCCGAAGACGGTGGGACAGACAAGGCTCTGGACCTCGACGAGTATGGTCCTCGTGCCCTCGAGGCAGGAGAGCACGGCCGAGCCCGACGCGCCCACGGGCCTCTCGGCGAGGAAGAGCCGCGAGGGGTTGGTCACCTCGTCGAGCCCCGAGCCCGTCATCTCGAAGACCCCTATCTCCATGGCCGAGCCGTAACGGTTCTTCACGGCCCTCAGGACCCTGAAGGGATGACCGCCCTCGCCTTCGAAGTAGAGGACCGTGTCGACCATGTGTTCGAGCACCCTCGGACCGGCTATGACCCCCTCCTTGGTGACGTGGCCCACGAGAAAGACCGGCACGTCGAGGCCCCTTGCAAGGGCGGTGAGCCGGGCCGTGACCTCGCGCAACTGGCCCACGCTGCCGGGCGCGGCGTCGAGCGAGTCGGAGAAGACGGTCTGGACCGAGTCGACCACCACGGCCCGCGGTGATGTCTGCTCGATGGTGGAGAGGATCGGTCCGAGCGAGGTCTCGGTCTGAACGAGGAGCCTGTCGGAGAGGACGCCGAGGCGCTCGGCCCTGAGCCTTATCTGGCGCCGGGACTCCTCGCCCGAGACGTAGAGCACCGGCGCTCCCTTTTCCGCCATGCGCCCGCAGGCCTGGAGCAGCAGCGTGGACTTGCCTATGCCCGGGTCGCCGCCGACGAGCACGGCGGAACCCCTCACGAGCCCCCCGCCCAGCACCCTGTCGAGCTCGCCCAGACCGGTCGAGACCCTCTCGTCGCCGCCTGAGCCGAGCGAGGTGACCGGCGCGGGGGCCGTGGATACGGAGAGGACGGCGGGACGGTCCCCGCCCTCAGTCTCCTCGACGAAGAGGTTCCAGCCGCCGCACTGGGGGCAGCGGCCGAGCCACTTTGCCGAGCCGTGGCCGCAGCCCTGGCACCTGTAAACGGTCCTTGCCCTGCCGCTCACCGGGAGCCCCGCCCCGCCAAAGGCTTCAGGGGAGCTTTACAATTGACAAAAGTACGTCTTTTGCTATGATGAAACCCATAGCGTAACCTTGCGGAAACGGCATGTCTACCGAACTTGCGAGCCACACAAACATACTAATTGAACTCAATAAAGCTGTCAAGACACTTCATTTCTACCCCAAGGGGCACCCCAACCTCTCGGCCATCCTCTCCAACTGCTTCACCACTCTGAAGGAGGCCGCGTCCGCCGGGGGCGGGATGAAATGGAGGGTCGACCAGAAGCGCTTCTACGTGGACGGCCGGCCCGTCGAGGCGGCCCAGGCCAGGCTCGAGCCCCTGGCGCGCCAGTTCTTTCTCAGACGCATCCGCGAGATCACCTACCTGCCCGGACTCACCGAAAAGGACCTCTCCATACTCCTCTCCATACTCACCACCGACGCCGAGGCCGTGGAAGACAAAGGCGGCGTTGAGCGTATGCTGGCCGAGATGGGGGCAAGGGGCATACTCTTGAACGAGATGCGCTACGAAGACCTCGAACGCCTCGGGGAAGAAGGGGGGGACGAGGGGGGCGGAGAAGAGGGCGACGACGCCGACAGGGTCGTGGACGGGGCCGCCGAAAAGGCGCAGCCCCCGCAGGCCGAAGAGCCGGACGGGGAGGCGGGCGGGGAGGCGGCCACGGAGGCGGACGGCGAGAGCGGCGAGTCCGTGGAAGGGCTTCTGGAGAGGCTGGCCGCGGAAGAGGACCTCCATGCCTACACGGAGATCACGGTGAAACTCAAGGAGAGAACACTGCCCCTTCTCGCCGCAGGCGGACTCGACGAGGCCATGGCCGTGCTCTCGGCGCTCGCCGCCGAGAGCCTGCCGGGCTCTTCAAAGCCCGTGGAGTTCAAGGGCGCGGCTTCCCTCGCGCTCGGCGAACTCCTGACGGTCGAGACCGTGGCGGAGCTCGTCGGGCGCCTTGCAACGACCGACGAAGCCGAAATCTCCGCCGTCGGCGACATACTCAGGGCCGGCGACAACCGCACGGTCAACGAACTCTTGGTGGCCATGACTTCGGCCCGGGACCTCCATGTGAGACGCCACGTATACAACATCCTCCTCTCCATGGGCGAGCGCATACGGGGCGAGCTCGAAGAGAGGCTCAACGCCGACGACCCCCTGGTCGTGCGCCAGGTGGTCTCGCTGCTCGGCGACATGGCGCTTCCCCATTCGCTCGACTCCCTAACGGCCGCCTACGGCCACCGGGACGTGAAGGTCAGGAAAGAGGTCCTCAAGGCCGTTGCGCGCATCCCCTCGCCCCGGTCCGTGGAGCTTCTTCTCGGCGCGCTCCACGAGGGCGATGACGAGCTTGCGCTCCAGGCCGTCATCTCCCTCGGCGCGCTGCGCGAGAGCTCGGCCGTCGATGCGCTCGGAGAGATCGCCCTGAGGAAGGACTCCTTCTCCGACAACCCCGCCCTGAGGAAGGAGGCCGTCAAGGCCCTCGGCGCCATCGGCGACCGCTCGGCCGTGCCCTACCTTGCAAGGCTACTCGAAAAAAGACGCTTTCTCTTCGGCAGGAAGACCAACGAGGAGCTGAAGGTGGCCGCCGTCCTCGCCCTTGGAAGGATAGGCGGGGACGAGGCGGCCGAGGTCGTGAGGGCGGCGGCCGGGGACGCCGAGGGGGAACTGTACAGGACCTGCAGGAAGGTCCTCGAAGGGATGGACCGATGACGGAGCGCGGAATAAGAGAGTCGGTCCTGAGAAGCCTCAACGCGGCGCTCATAAGCCGCAAGCTATACCCCCCGGGACACCCTTCCACCACGGCCCCGGCCGTCAAGGCCCACGACCAGCTCAAGGCGCTGCTCGAAAGCTCCGGCACCGTGACAGTCGGCTTCGTCGACGACACGCTCGTCTTCGACGACACGCCCATGGTCGACGCCGAGCAGTCCTTCCCGGACCTCGTCGGGCTGCTGAGGGAGCGGCGCATCGCGACGATCCGTTTCAAGAAGGGTCTGGAAGCGGCCGAGCTCCGGGGCTTCGTCGAGAAGGTCACCGCCGCGCAGGCGCCGGAGGGGGAGGAACTCGCCCACGCCCTCCGCGCAGCGGGGATCGCGCACGTAGAGGTCAAGGGCGAAGAGGAGACGGGCAGCCTGCTCAGGGTCTACAACGAAGCCATCGAGCTCGTCAGGGACGTGATGGCCCAGGTGCGGCTTGGCCGCATCCCGGAATCGGCCCCCGTAAAGGCCCTGGCCGACGAGATGGCGCGGGCCGTCTTCTCCGACCACAGCGCCATGCTCGGCCTGGCCATGATAAAGAACTACGACGATTACCTCTACAACCACTCGGTAAACGTCTCAATCGTGGCCCTCTCCCTCGCCAACTACATGGACCTGGCCGACGACGAGGTCCACATGGTCGGCGTGGGCTCCCTGCTCCACGACATAGGCAAGACCGGCGTGGCCGAGGAGATCATAAAGAAGGCCGGCAACCTGAGCAGCGAGGAGTGGGAACTCGTAAAACAGCATCCCGTTCTGGGCTCGCGCATAACCGAACAGATGGAGAACGTGGACGAGACGGTGGCGAGGATAATCTACGAGCACCACATAAACCACGACCGCTCCGGCTACCCGGCGGCCCGCGGGACCGTGCACCCGCTGAGCATGTTCGCCTCCATCGCCGACGTCTACGACGCCCTCACCACGCTTCGCGTCTACCAGCGGCCATACACGCCCCACGAGGCCGTGAAGATAATGAAGGGCCTGGCGGGCAGGAAGTTCGAACCCGCCAAGCTGCGCGCCTTCCTCGACCTCATCGGCATATATCCGGTGGGCACCATGGTGAGGATATCGACGGGAGAGGTGGCCGTGGTCACGGCCGTAAGCCACCTGGCGAGCGAGGCGCCGTCGGTGAAGGTCATCTACGACAGGGAGGGAAAAGAGCTGGAGAGGCCGGCGCAGATGGAGCTGCGTCCGCGAAACGAGGGCGGGCCCTACGTGGTCTGCGCCGTCGAACCCATCTCGCGCAACATCGACATAGGCGCCTTCTTCGAGAAGGAAAGCGGCGAAGACGACGCGGGAGAGCCACGCTGAGCCGCCGAGGGGACCCTGGGGGAAACTTTCTGTAGAAAGTTTCCCCCAGACCCCCTTCAAAGACTTTCAATGCGAGTTGGTTTCCCCCTGTTTTGCCAGGCAAAACAGGGGGAAACCAACTCGCATTAAAAGTTTTTGGAGGGAGTCTGAGGGAACCTTTTTACAAAAAGGTTCCCTCAGTATAATTAATCAGGGTTTCCTAATATTATCGGGCGGTCGGTGAGAAACTTTACACCAGGCGTTTGGTCTCTCAACAGGCGGCGGCGTGGGCGTAGAGGCGGGAGGTGCGTCGGCTGGTGTGACGGGAGGCGGTCTTTGTGAAGTGTCGATGGGCGGTCGGGCCCGGCGCAAGGGGGGAGTCCGTAGATGGGGGTCCCGGGCTACATCGGCGGGAGGGCGGCGGCGTCTCTGCTCCGGCGCCGCCGCCCTCGTCTCACCTATTCTTCCTTGCGCTCCAGAGCCAGGCCACCTCGACACCGAGGACCACCAGCGCGATGATGGCCGGCCAGAGGTAGAGTTCGGCCCCCACCGTGGGCTTGAGGAGGAGCCAGTACCAGGTGGTCATGACGTGTTTGGAGCCCTCTTCCTGGTTGGAGCCGTCCCATGCGGCGAAGGCGATGGGGATGTACTTGCCCGGCGTGAACTGAAGATCTTTCTCCTTGTCGTCGGTCTGTAGCGGCCGTTTCATCACGACCCGCCACGTGCCCTTGTCGTAGGCGCTCTTGAAGGTGAGGCCCGCCTCTGCGGGGTCGCGTTCCTCGAGGTTGTCTATGCCCGTTCCGTTGAGGAGCTTCAGCGTCGGAGACTCTCCCTCGCCGGCGGCGCTCTGCCAGAACCAGATGTTGACCGGGTTGGAAGGGTCTCCCATGCCGAAGTAGGGCTTCTCGCTGCTCTTTACGGTGACGGGGAACTGCACGGCCACGCCGTCGACGAAGACGTCGCCGTCGGCTATCTCAATGGCCTTGGCGTCGCCGGGCAGGCTCCTGGTCCTGTCGTCCCACTCGATGAGCAGCGCAATCTCCTTCTCGTTGAAGAGCGCCTTGGCCGAGATGGAGTTGAGCGACGGCGTGAAGTGTCTCTCCTCGGCGATTATCTGGGGGACCATGTAGAAGCTCACGTACTGGGCCTGGTCCCATGCCGGGTCGTTGGGGTCATCGGGCAGGGGCCCCTCTACGAGCGTGCCCTGGATGACCGTGTTGTCGCCGGGCTTCTTGTAGGGGGCGTCGAGCGAGGCCACATAGTTGGCCACGTGCCAGCGGTCCTCCTCGGAGAGCTTCTTGGTGCTCGCCGGGTCGGCGAAGCTTGGCATCTGGGTGCCGGGGATGCCTACGGTCACGCGGTAGAATATGTCCTTGGGGTCGTTGCTGACCCTGAAGGACCAGCCCTTGGTGAGGTTTCGGGGCCAGGTGCGGAAACCGAGGTCGTCCTTGAGTTTCTTGGTGGCGTCGCCGCGGCCGGCCTCGCCGTGGCACTCGGCGCAGAGGTCCTTGAATATCTTCTCTCCCTTTGCTATGGACTCCGGCGAGCTCGGTATCTGGCCGCTCACGTCGACCGGCGGCTTCTCCGGGTCCTCGAACTCGGCGAAGGTCTTGATATAGGCGATGACGTCCCATATCTCCTGGTCGGTGAGCATGTCGCCCCAGCCGGGCATGGAGGAGTCGTTCATGCCCGTCCAGCCGACGATATGGTTCTTTGCCATCTCGCCCTTGACCATGTTGTAGAAGTCCTGGTCGCTGGGGACCATCTCGTCGAAGGGCGTGGTCTTGAACTTGTAGAGGCCGAAGGTGAAGTCCCGCGGCGGGGGGTTGAGCGTCTCGGCCGCCGGACCGTCGCCCATGCCTTCCTCGCCGTGGCACCACCAGCAACGCTTGTCGTATATCTCCTTGCCCCTGTTTACGTCGCCCTTGGCCGCCAGAGCCAGCCCGGGAAGCACCGTCAGTATAAAGGCGAGTATGATGACTCTATTCTTCATAGGCCCGTAACCATCCTTAAGAATTTTTTAAAGTTCCTTGCTGGAGGCCGTCACTCCCAGGCCCTCGGCACGTTGCCGGTGTAGTCGTATATGAAAAGAATGGCCTTCCATATCTCTTCCTCGCTGAGGAAGTCCTGCCATATGGGCATGGAAGACATCCAGGGGGTCGACTCCTTGGGCAGCCCGGGACCTCCGGTGGCTATCCTCCAGAAGACGAAGGACTCCTGGAGCTGGGCTATGGTGTCCTTGCCCTGGAAGGGGAGCGGCAGGGGATTGAAGCCCTGTGCGTAGTGGCCCTTGCCGCCGAGCTTGTCGCCGTGGCAGAAGTAGCAGTTCTTGAAGTAGATCTCGCCGCCCTCGCGCACGAGCTCCTTGAAGCGCTCGGGGTCTTCCTTCTCGACCTTGCGCAGCGGGTTCTCGAGCTTGGCGAGGTTGTAGGACTTGCCGTAGGCCTTCATCGACGACGGCGGCGCCGGATGGGTGGAGCGCAGCTCCACCGGCGCCTGGTAGGTGGGCTTGACCTGGTTGTAGGTGATGTAGGCGGCCACGAGCGGCACTATGATGAAGACCACGTTGCGAATGAGCCACTTGTCGGGGTCCTCGACGAGCGCCTTTATGGGGCCGAAGAGCTCGCGGGTGCTCTCCTCGGTGGCCGTCATGGCCAGGAGGATGGTGATCACCGCGAAGAACATGTACATGAGTATGAGGCTCGACGGGATGGGTTTGCCCATCAGGTAGTAAGGCGCCTGGAAGATCCCGTATGCGATCAGGACGTATATTACGAACTGGAGCAGTTTCGGTATTTTCATATGGGACCTCTCTCTACTTTGATTGCGCCAGGAGCTGCACGACGAGTTCGAGCTCTCCTGCCGTCATCTGATCCTTGTAGGTGTCGGGCATCATGCCCGCAGGGTAGCCTTCGGCCACATCGGCGTTGGGGTCGATGATGGCCCGCCTGATGTAGGACTCGTCCCTCTCGGCGCCTATGGAGCTGAGGTCGGGTCCTATCTCCCCGCCCTTGCCCCCTATCTTGTGGCAGGCGTTGCAGCCGTACTTGGCCACGGCCTCCTCGCCGGTGGCGGCCGGCGCCGCAGCGGCCTCTTCCTCGCCGCCGCCTTCTTCGGGTGTCCCCTCCGGTATCTTGACGGTCACCTCCTGGCCCGCCATGTCCTGGAGGTAGGCTATGACGGCCCGCAGCTCGGCCTCGTTGAGCCCGATGGCCCCGGTGGAGACGTCGGGCATGGGGCTCTCCGTGTCGTTGGTGCCGGTGACGCCGAAGCCGGCCACCACGTAGGCCGAGGGGTTGACCATGGATTCGTAGATGTACTCTTCGGCGTTGGTGGCCTCGCCCTTGTAGCGCTCGTCGGCGAGCCTCTCGGCCGCCACCACCGCCACCTGATCCAGGAGCGGGGCCCTCCCGCCCACGGGGTTGTGGCAGAGCTCGCAGGTGCCCTTGCCGTGGTATACCTTCTCGCCCAGGGCTATGAACTGGTCCATGGTCATGGCCCCGAGGTCGAGGACCTCCTCCTTGGGCGGCGGCGCGGGGTTTATGGGCGGAATGTACTTGTCGGCGAATATCGTGTAAAACCAGATTACGACGACACTGAAGATTATTACCTGAAGGAAGTTCTTCATCAACGCCCCCTACTGCTCGGCCTGCTTAGTGGCGCTAAGCTGGCTCAGCCAGAATATGAATATGACTATGGCCATGAATATTATGGTGCTCACCGAGACGACCTTGGCCGCGTAGCCGATGGTGGGAGTGAAGGCGTCGGGCGAGTTGTCCCTCATGACCGTGTAGACGTGCCAGTGCTGCCTTATGCCCGAGCGGACAAAGCCCATAAGCCCCATGAGCCAGGTGAAGGAGACGGCCAGCAGAAAGAGCGCGTACTGGCTGCGGGCCGGCATCTTGCCCCAGCGCAGCGGCCCCACTTCCTTGGCGCCCTTGTACATGAGGACGTCGATGACCATGACCGATATGATCACCACCAGGGTCGAGAGGACCTGCGGCACGCTGGAGGCGACCTTGTAGACCGTGTTCGTGAAGTAGCCGTAGTAGACGCCGAGCATCATGATGTTGATGATGGCGGCCGTGAAGATGCCTATCTGCAGGCCGTTTCCAAAGGGGGCCCAGCCCACGGTGGGCACCTTGTTGGTCCTGCGGTAGAGGAGGAAGCTCAGGAAGGTGAAGAGTATCATGACGTTGACGGCCGTGTTCTTGGCGGGCATGATGCCGAGGGGGCCGAGGAAGGGATGGTACTGGCCTCCCAGGGCCTTGAGCTCCCAGGGCTTGAGAATGAGCGTGTGGGGGGTGAACCAGACGAGGAAGCAGACGACGATGGTGAAGGCGATGTACTTTATGAACTTCGTGTAGCGGTAGGCGCCCTCGCTCCTCTCCATGCCGCACCAGAGGTAGTAGTTGGCCGACAGGAAGAGCGCGCCGATGAGCACGGCCTGGATGATGAAGAGCCAGGCGAAGACACCTCCCATGAGCGTTATGCCCATCTGCTGGCTGTATGCGTAAATCTCGGCCGTGAGCCAGTAGCCGGCGAAGGGCAGCGGCAGGAGCGCCGCGATGGCTATGAAGTTCGCCGTGTAGCCCATCCAGTCGTAGTGGGCCCTCTGCTCCTCGGTGCGGGCCGCGAGGAACTTGTAGGCCGCGTAAGCGCCCACTATGGAGCCGCCGTAGGCCACGTTGGCCACCACGCGATGGAGGTTTATGGGGTTCCAGAGGTGGTTGTGTATGGCGTGCCAGACGTTGCCCTCGAAGGTCCCGTCGGCGGCCACGCCGTGGGGGCTCATCATGAAGGTGACCCAGGCGTTGGCGAAGAACATGAGCATGGTGCCCACGGCGTTGAGCAGAAGTCCGATGGTCAGGTGGACCCACTTGCGGAAGCCGTACTTCAAGGCGTGCCAGCCGTAATAGTATATGTAGAGACAGGCGCTCTCGCCGAAGAAGAGGAAGGCGTAGGCCAGCATGGTGGAGCCGAAGATATCGGTCATGTACCCCATGAACTGGGGATAGAAGACGAAGAGGGTGAATGCGAGAAGCCCTCCGAGGATGGCCGTCACCGAGTAGGCCGTAAGGCTCACCTTGATGAACTCGTAGGCCATCTTGTCGTACCGCTCGTCCTTGGTGGCCATGCCTATGGCCTCAATGATGAAGACGAAGATGGGGACGGCGAGCACGAAGGCGGCGAACCACAGATGAAGCTGCGCCACCACCCAGGCGAGCACCCTGCCGTTTATGCCCTTTATCTGGGGATAGTCCTCGGGCTTGAGTTTGGGCGCGGGGCCGTAGACCCGTTCCACCGGCTCGGCCGGATGAGCGGCCTCCACACCGGCGTCGCCGCCGCCGCCACCGCCGGCCCAGGCGTATCCGGAAGCCGAGTCCGGCGTCGGCGCGGACGGCATCATCGCCGGCGCGACAAGGCAGGCGAGCAGGACGAAGAGGGCCGTGAGGGCGAGCTTCTTCTTCGCGAGTTTTGCTGTGAAGGGCAGATTCATACAAACACTCCTTGTATTGATAAATGACATCTGCTGCCGTCTCCGGACGCGTCCGGCCTGCGGGCCGCCCGAGCGCAGGCGCCGCCCGAGCACGCCTTCACCCGTGATAGATGAAGGTGAGCCCCTGGGCGTTGAAGAGCGCCACGTTGAGAAGCAGGAAAGCCACCAGCGAAGCCCCGAGGCCGATGAGAAATCCGATAATGGTCTTCATTCGTCTCTCCCTGGAATGTTCTTTGTTTAGTGGTGTCCGAGAAACCAGTAAAACAGGTAGATGACCGCGACGAGGACCGTCACGAACAGGATCGGACCGGCTTTACCCGAGCTGTTTTCAGCCATCGGCTCTCCCCCTTTGCAGGACCGGGCCGCTCGGCCCGGCTATGGTTGGAATGGAGCTAAAGCTTGCTATTGACAAGAGCATGCCGATGGATTAGCTTATTGGCATGCTTAAAAACTGGAAACCGGGACCGGTGGACGTCGTGATTATTGTCGGGGCGGTGGTGAACCTGATAGTGATAGCACTGATCGTGGTGTACCATTTCACGAGGTGAGGCGCATATCCGCCACCGATAAAGACGACCCCCTCCTCCGAAAAGCCCCTTTCGTATAACAATCGGACAATCCGATGTCAAGGCTTTTTTTGCGCCGTCGACGAAACGCCGGCCGAACGGTCGGTTTTTTTTCCGAAGGGGGAGAAGTCGAGTCTCAGGGAGTCGGCCACGCCGCGGTGGGTCACGCGCCCGTCGTGGACGTTCACGCCCGAGGCGAGGGCGGGGTTTGCGTTCAGGGCCCCGACGGCTCCCCTGGCGGCGAAGTCGAGGAGGTAGGGGAGTGTTGCGTTGGTGAGGGCGAAGGTCGATGTGCGCGGCACGGCGCCCGGTATGTTGGCCACGCCGTAATGGAGCACGCCCTCCTCTTCGTAGACGGGCTCCGAGTGGGTGGTGGGCCGTATGGTCTCGACACAGCCGCCCTGGTCCACGGCCACGTCGACGACGACGGCCCCCTTTCTCATCTGCGAGACCAGCTCCCTCTTGACGAGCACGGGCGTTCTCGCTCCGGCGCGGTGGACCGCTCCGATGAGAAGGTCGCAGCCCCTGACGGCCCGTTCGATGTTGTAGGCGTTGGAGACGAGGGTTTTGACCCTCGCGCCGAAGACCTCTTCTATGCGGCGGAACTTCTCCACGTCCACGTCGAGGACCGTCACGTCGGCGCCCAGGGCGGCGGCGACCCTCAGGGCGTTCACGCCCACCGTGCCGGCCCCTATGACGGTTATCTCTCCGCGCTCGACGCCGGGCACTCCGCCGAGCAGCACACCGCGCCCGCCCCGGGGCCTGGTGAGGTAGTGGGCCCCTATCTGGACGGCGAGCCTGCCCGCCACCTCGCTCATGGGCTTGAGCACGGGCAGCCCCCGCCCCGGCTCCTCGATGGTCTCGTAGGCCACGGCCGTGACGCCGCGCTCGACGAGCTCCTCCACGAGCCTTCTCTTGGCCGCCAGGTGGAGGAACCCGAAGAGCACCAGGCCCGGACGAAGCATCCCGTACTCCGAAGGCTGGGGCTCCTTGACCTTGCAGACGAGATCGGCCCTGCCGTAGACCTCGGAGGCGTCGCCGGTGAGCTCGGCCCCGGCCCCGGCGTAGAGGTCGTCGGCCAGGGCGCTGCCCTCTCCGGCTCCGCGCTGGACCAGAACCCGCGCACCGGCGTCGACGAGCGCCTTCACGCCCGAGGGCACGACCGCCACGCGGTACTCGTTGTCCATCACCTCTTTGGGCACTCCGATTATCACTGTGTCAACTCCGTTCTCGGTCCGTCGTTCGTTATGTTCGGCGGTCCCTGGGAGGCTCGGCCCGCGCCGGACGGGACTGTTACGCCCTTGCGGCCCGAGCCTCCCAGGGACCGCCCCCACGAAGGCATACGGCGCGGGCAGGGCGTCAAAGGTCTTTGAAGGCGGTCCGGGGGAAAACCTGGGCCTGCGCCGAAGACGGCCCTTTCCCGGGACCCGCGCCTCAGGATACCCGCCGACGCTGTGCCGTGTCAAGGGGATAGAGGCCCCTGAACCAAAAAAAGGCCCCCGTCTTGCGACGGGGGCCTTTGAAGAAGCTGTAAGGGGTTTCCCCCCTTCTTCGGCCGGTGTGATCTCTCACCTGGCCACTACGTTTACAGCCTTGGCGCCCTTCACATCCTGAGTGATGTCGAACTCGACGAGCTGACCTTCGCTCAGGGTCTTGAAGCCTTCGCTCTGGATCGCCGAGTAGTGGACGAAGACGTCGTCGCCGCCGTCCTGCTCGATGAAACCGTAGCCCTTGGACTCGTTGAACCATTTTACCCTACCTGTCGGCATGAGACAAAACCTCCTTTCTGCAAATTGTACGTCGTCGAGGTTTTGTTCAACCAACGGGTACTGGGCCCTGCTGACAAACCTGCTACGAACATACAACAAAAATACATCAGAAACGACAGCGTGTCAACATCTTTTTTTCAGAAGACCCTGATTTATTACCTGGGGGAAACTTTCTAGGGTAATTCATTTTTCCGGCTTTCCCGCGGCGCTCACGAGCCGCCTCCCTCGCGGCTTCCGCCTCCACGCTCAAGGCCGAGCCTGCGCGCCGCCTCACCGGCCGTGAGTCCCCTTACGTAAAGCCGCTTTGTCCGCGACCTGGGTCCCCCGGCAAGCTCCACCTGCGAGCGCCTCACCCCCAGGACCGAGGCGATGAAGTCGACGAGGCGGCGGTTGGCCCCGCCGTCCACGGGCGCCGCGGCGATACGCACCCTCAGCGCGCCGTCGCTGGCGCCGTCGACGCTGTCGCGGCTTGAGCGCGGCCGGACCCGCACCGTTACGACCACGCCGCCGTCGGCGTCCCGGAGCACGGCGGCCATCACTTGCCGGAGAGGAAACGGAGCTCGAACTGGCCGGCGTCGTCCCTTTCGGCCGGCGCTTCCTCGTCGATGAGCCTGCGGTAGTAATCCAGCGTGGAGCGCAGGGCGGCGCAGAGCTCTCTGCGGCGCCTGTCGAGACGCGATATCTCGTCCTGGATCCGCATGGCCCGGTCGTGGGCCCTCGCCGTGAGCTCCTCGGCCTTTCCGCGGGCCTCGGAGACGATGAGGGAGGCCTCCTTGCGGGCCGCCTCCCTCAGGTCGTCGGCCATCTTCTGGGCCGTCGTCACGGCGTCACGGAGCACGGACTCCCGCTTTTCATGCTCGCTCAGTCTGGCGGCCGTGGCGCGCAACTGCTCGTCGAGCTCCGAGATCCTCGCAAAGGCGTCCTCCAGGGCCTCGGCGGCGAACTCGCGCAGCGCCTCGACCTCGTGGACGTCGTAGCCCAGGAGCCTCTTCTTGAGCTGCATCTCCCTTATCTCTATGGGGGTTCTCTTCATGACGACCACCTCCAGCTTCTTGTCGGCGCCGCCGTCAGCGCAGGGTGACGGCGATGTCGTGGAGCGTCCTTACGAGGAAGGACTGGAGAAAAAAGATGGCCAGAAGCACGACGATGGGCGAGATGTCGAGCCCGCCCATGAAGGGCAGCCTGCGGCGCACCTCGTAGAGCACGGGCTCGGTGGCCTGGTAAAGGAACCTGACTATCGGGTTGTAGGGGTCGGGATTGACCCACGAGAGCAGCGCCCTTATGATTATTATCCACATATAGATGGTGAGGCCGTAGGAGAGGACCACGGCCAGCGCCTCGAGCAGATTCGCCAGTACGAACATGAACCGCCTTGCTTCCTTTCTTCACGTTTCGGGGAAGGTCCGCGCCATCTCCCCGGGCCGTATGTGACCTTATCGGAGAACCTATGTCTTTGCCGAGGGTCTCGTAGCCCCGTTTCGCGCGGCCGAAGAGGAGTCACGGCCACCGGCGCTCAGGGCTTCGTCTTCGAGAGCTCTCCGGCCCGCCTTACGGCGGCCTCCACCGCCCGCTTCACCGACGCCCTCACCCCCCCCTCCTCGAGCTTGAAGAGGGCGCTCGCCGTCGTGCCCCCCGGCGATGTCACCATGTGGCGCAGCTCGGCCAGGTCCCGCTCCCCCTCCATGGCGAGCCTTGCCGTGCCGAGCGCGGTCTGGAGCACGAGGGTCCTCGCCTTGTCCCTGCCCAGCCCCACGAGCACGCCGGCGTCGACGAGGGCCTCGAGGAAGAGGAGTATGTAGGCCGGCCCGCTTCCGGCAAGGCCCGTGACGGCGTCGAGAAGCTGCTCGGTCTCGACGACCACCACCTTTCCCACGGCCTCGAAGAGCGCCCTCACAAGCCCCACCTGTCCGCCCGTCACCTTCTCCGAGGCATAGAGCCCTATGGCCCCCTCCATGACCAGCGCCGCCGTGTTGGGCATGGCGCGCACGACGGGCACGTCCGGTCCCACGCGCCTGCTGATGGCGGCCGTCGTAACGCCGGCCGCCGCCGACACTACGAGCTTGCCCTCGCCGAGCCCCGGGGCGGCCTCGGCGAGGGCCGAGTCCACGTCGCCGGGCTTCACGGCGACGATGACCATGTCCGATAGAGAGGCGAGCTCGGCGTTGGTGGCGCAGAGCCCCACGCCGTAGCGCCCGGCCACATCCCTTGCACGCCGCGCCGAGCTGTCGCACACGTACACCTGCGAGGGCTCGACCCTGCCCGAGGCGACAAGCCCCTTGACCAGCGCCTCGCCCATGTTGCCGACGCCGATGAAACCTATCTTCCTGTCCGTGAGCATACCGCCATATATTCTACAACAACGGCGAGCGCAAGTTAAGGAAAGTTTTTCGCCGGCGGAGACTTCCGCGCGCCGGGAGGCCGGGAGTAACGCCGCAGGGGCCGAGCGGCTTCACAGTCGTAAGGGAGAGCCGGTCCGTGAAAGGCCGGGGAGCACGCTCAGGCGCGGCCCCTGGAGGCGCTCCCGCCTTTCGGCGGACGCTCGCCGAATATGGCCGTGCCGATGCGCACTATGGTGGCCCCCTCTTCTATGGCCACCTCGAAGTCGGCCGACATGCCCATGGAGAGGTCCTTGAGCACCACGCCCGGTATCTTTTCCCTGTTTATGCGCTCGGCTATGCGTCGAAGCGTAACGAAGTAAGGTCTCGACATCTCGGGGTCCTCGGGCTGCGGCGGGATGGCCATCAGTCCCCTCAGCCTCAGGTTCTCGAAAGAGGCGATCTCACGGGCGAGCTCCACCGCTTCGGAGGGGTGGACGCCGTGCTTGGACGCCTCGCCGCCGAGATTGACCTCGATGAGCACGTCCATCGGGGCCTTGGCCCGCTTGTTTATCTCCTTTGCAAGGCCCGCGCTGTCCACGCTCTCTATCATGTCGAAGAGCTCCACGGCGAACTTGACCTTGTTTTTCTGGAGATGGCCTATGAGGTGCCAGCGCACCGAAGAGCGCCTTATCTTCGGTATCTTCTCCTGGGCCTCCTGCACGTAGTTCTCGCCGAAGACCCGCGCTCCTGCGGCTATGGCCCTGCGTATCTCCCTCGGCTCGCGCGACTTGGTGGCCACCACGAGCGTTATCTCCCCGGGGTCCCGGCCCGCCCTCTTGGCGGCCTTCTCGATCCGCTCCATAACGGCTGCGAGGTTTTCGCCGACAGTGCCTGCCATCTGCATGCCCCCTGAGCTTGGATTCGCCCGGCTCAAGACGAGAAAACGGCCTTTTTCCACCGGAAAAGACCGTTTTGCCACCAGATACGACATGTCTTGCCCCGGCTCGTGTGACCTTATAGCACATCGGCGGGGGCGATCCAAGGGAAATTTACGGAAATCACCGTGTTAGACGGCGCGGCGGAGGGGACAGGGCCCTGGGGCGGACGGCGCGCCGGGCATGGAAGGCGGCTCTCCCGGCGAAAAGACGCCTGCTCAGCCGCCCCCGCCTCTCTCCCCGTCTTCCATGTGACAGGTGTCGTACTTGCCCACCACCCGCCCCAGGGGGACGCACCACAGCCCGCCCGTCTTGTAGCAGATCTCCTTGGAGGGGTCGAGGAACTCCGAGTGGGGGCACTGCAGACACAGGACTTCCTTTTCCTTCATGACACCATGGACTCACTTTCTCAGCAGATAGAGTATGAGAGTGGCCAGAAGACTTATGACCACCGACGTGGCCAGCGGAAAGTAGAAGGTGAAGTTGTCGCGCTTTATGAGTATGTCGCCCGGCAGCCTTCCGAGAAGGGGTATGCGCGGGGCGAGCACGAGCACCAGGCCGATGACGACGAGCGCCGCACCGACGACTATAAGGGTCCTGCCCAGAGAGCCGAGTTCTTCCATGGCGCGATGACACCTCCCCTCCCGGCCGCGCCGCGCGGTCCGTAAATGGAGGATACACGAAAGGACCGGAATTTTCAAGGGCCCACGCCCCTGCCGGGAAGCTCCGTTCAAGGAAGCTCTGATTGGTTACCCTGGAGGAAACTTTCTGTAGAAGGGCCACAGGCCCGCGTTTCCCCCTGTCCCATCGTATGTTGTTCGGCTCTTCGGCTGTACCGGGGGTTCGGCCCGCGCCAGGCGGGATCCTTTTACGCCTTTGCGGCCCGAACCCCCCGGTACAGCCCCCACGAGGCAGCCGCCGCGGGCAGCCTGGGGGAAACTTTCTGTAGAAAGTTTCCCCCAGACCCCCTTCAAAGACTTTTAATTCCCTGC
>DRME01000122.1 GCA_011375175.1 Deltaproteobacteria bacterium
GAAGAGCCGAATAACATACGAGGGGCAGGGGGGAAACTTTCTGTAGAAAGTTTCCCCCGGACCCCCTTCAAAGACTTTTAATCCCCTGCGGATCGTCCCGGTCTTACAAGCAAGATCGGGATGATCCGCAGGGCGTTGATGTTTTTGAAGGGGGCCTGCTGCCCGCGCCGGCTGCCTCGCGGGGGGCTGTACCGGGGGTTCGGGCCGCAAAGGCGTAAAAAAATCCCGCCTGGCGCGGACCGAACCACCGGTGCAGCCGAAGAGCCGAATAACATACGATGGGGCATCTCTCAAAAGCTGTGGCTGCTCTTCATGAGCAGGCTCACGCCGAGATAGGTGAAGAGCACGACGAAGAAGCCGACCACGGTGGCCACGGCCAGTCCCGTGCCCCGCCACCTGGCAACGTACCAGGCGTGCATGGCCCCGGCGTAGTAGAACCAGACTATGAAGGACCATATGACCTTGGGCTCCCAGAGCCAGTAGGTGCCCCAGGCGAGATAGGCCCAGACGGCCCCGGCGAACATGGAGGCCGAGAAGAAGAAGAACCCCCAGAGCACGGCCGAGCGGGCTATCTCCTGGAAGTCCCGTCTCAGGCGCTCGCGTTCGCCCCCTCCGAAGTGGAAGCGGCCGAAGACGAGGTAGAGGACGGCCCCGGCGAAGGCGAGTGTAAAGAAGGCGTAGGCGGCGAACGAGGCCGTCACGTGCGTCTCGAACCAGCGGGTGCGCAGCACGAGGGTCAGCGGCCGCGCCGGAGTCTCGTTGGCGGCGGCGAAAAAGAGCGCCAGCAGGGCGACGGGAAGCGTTATGAGCTCGGTGTAGCGCTCCGAGTAGCGGTAGACGACGACGGCGCTCACCAGCACGGTCGACCAGCTGTAGAAGAGCAGCGTCTCGAACATGCTCGCCATGGGGGCATGTCCGCCCTCCCAGCTCCGAAGCCCCAGGGCCGCCGTATGGACCGCAAGCCCCGCCGTGAGCGCGAGCCTTGAAGACCTCTCAAGGCGCGGGCCCCCGCGCAGGTGGTGGAGCAGGACCGTTACGAGGGCCGCCGCGTAGAGCAGCGCCGACGAGATGATGAGGGAGCGGACCACGGCAACGGACTCAGCGGCGCTCGGACCAGATATAGGTGTGTATCTGGAGCTGGAGCCTCACGTCGAGGGAATCCTCCAGTATCCAGTCGGCGAGCTTCCTCGCCTCGAGCTTCGACTTTACGGGCGCGAAGAGCACGTTGCGGGTCCTCTCCCTGAAGGCGGGGAGGAGGGAGCGGGCGTATTCGTAGTCGGCCCTGTCGGCGATGACGAACTTGATCTCGTCGTCCGCGTCTATGAACTCCATGTTATCCATGAGGAAGGTCCCCTGCTGGCCGCTCGAAGGGCACTTGACGTCCACGATCTTCACCACCTCGGGCTCGATGCCGCGCAGGCTCAGCGAGCCGTTGGTCTCCAGGAGGACATGGTAGCCCGCGGCGAGAAGCCTCGTCACGAGCGGCCTCGTCTCATCCTGCATGAGGGGCTCGCCGCCCGTCACCTCGACGAGCCCGCAGTCGAACCTGCCGACCTCCTCCATCACCTCGTCGACGGTGAGCCGCCTGGCGGCGCCGTCGCCGCTGGCGGCATAGGTCGTGTCGCACCAGTCGCAGCTCAGGTTGCAGCCCGCAAGGCGCACGAATATGCAGGGCAGCCCCACGTAGGTGCTCTCCCCCTGTATGCTCAGGAATATCTCGCTTACGAGCACGGACCGGCTTCCTTTCGGCGGACCTCCCCGGCGACGGGACGGTCCCGCCCGTCGCGTCAACCGCTGTTGTTGTCGTCTCCCTCGCCCTCGCCGGCGGAGCGGCGGGGGCGGCCGAAGGCCTTGTAGCCCAGGGCAAGCTCCCTCAGCCTATCCTCGACGAGCCTGTTTACCGAGCCCTCGGGGAACGCGCCGTCGGGACCGCGCTCGCCGGCCTCCATGCCGGTGAGGATCTCAAGCCCCTCGTCCACATAGGCCACGGGGTAGATGGAGAACTCGCCGCGGCGCACGGCCTCGACGACGTCGCTTCTGAGCATGAGGTTACGGACGTTTCTCCGGGGGATTATGACCCCCTGGCCGCCGGTAAGCCCCTTGACCCTGCACACGTCGAAGAATCCCTCTATCTTCTCGTTTATCCCGCCGACCGGCTGGACCTCGCCGCGCTGGTTCATGGAGCCCGTGACGGCGATGCCCTGGGCGAGTCCCACGCCCGCGAGGCTCGATACCAGGGCGTAGACCTCGGTGCAGGTGGCGCTGTCGCCCTCGACCTCCTCGTAGAGCTGCTCGAAACAGACCGAGGCCGAGAGGGTGAGGGGGAAGTCGCGGGCGAACTTCTCGCCCAGGTAGCTTGTGAGGATCATGAGCGCCTTGTTGTGGATGCGGCCGCTCATCTTGACCTCGCGCTCTATGTTGACCACTCCGGAGTCTCCCATGAAGGTCTTGGTCGTTATGCGCGAGGGCTTGCCGAAGCGGTAGTCGCCGAGGTCCAGGACGGCTATGCCGTTGACCTGGCCCACCACGCTCCCCTCGGTGGAGACCATTATGGTGTCGTCCTTTATGTACTCGCGCAGCTTGTCCTCGATCTTGGAGTCACGGTAGACCTTCTCGCTGCGGGCCCGGTCCACGTGGTGGGCCTCTACCCGCCCGGCCCCGGCCCTCCCGGCCCAGTAGCCGGCCTCGACCACGAGGTTCTGCACCTCGTTGAAGCGCGCCGAGAGCTTCTCCTTGTCGCCGGCGAGGCGGCAGCCATGCTCCACCACCCTGGCAACGGCGCCCGCCGTGAAGGGCGGAAGCTCCTCGGCCCTGCAGCAGGCGGCCACGAAGGCGGCGTACTTGTCGATGTTCTCGTCCGTGCGGTCCATGACCGTGTCGAAGTCGGCCTTCACCTTGAAGAGCTTCTTGTATTCGTCGTCGAGGTTGTAGAGGAGGTAGTATATGTATGGTTCGCCGATGACGACTATCTTGATGTCCACGGGGATGGGCGCCGGCTTGAGCGTCGAGGCCGAGACGAGGCGGTACTGTTCCCACACGTCCTCGATCCGCGCCTCGCGGCTCTTTATGAGGCGCTTGAGCGAGTCGTAGACGAAGATGTTGCGCAGCATGTCGAGGGCGTGGACGACGAGGTATCCGCCGTTTGCGCGGTGCACGGCGCCCGCCTTTATCATGGTGAAGTCCGTGCTGGCCACGCCGAACTGGAAGCGGTACTCGAGCTTGCCGAAGAGATTCGAGTAGGTGGGATTGGTCTCGAAGACCACGGGGGCGCCCTCTGTCCCGCCGTTGTTGACGAAGAGGTTCACCTGGTAGCGGCCGAAGCTCGGCTCGGGCCGCTGGAGCTTGAGCCCGGGGATGGGCAGGCTCAGCTCCTCCTTTGGTCTGAAGTCGTCGATGTTGCCGAGCACGTCCTCCTTGGCCGCCTCGAGGTAGGCGACCACCTCCGGCCGCTCCCGGTACTTGCCTTCGAGATCGGCGAAGAGGGGGTTGACCACGTAGCGGACCACCTCGCGGTCCAGCTCCTCGAGCCTTTCCCTCGTCTCGCGCTCTATGCGCTTGACCTCGCGTATGGCGTCGCCGAGCCTGTCCTGGAGAAAGGCCATCGTCGCCTCGACGCCTTCCTTCTTCTCGCGCGGCAGGGCCTCGTACTCCTCCTGCTTCATCGGCTCGCCGTCCTTGCCGGCCGGGAGCACGGCGAGGCCGCTCGAGCTCTTCTTGAGGACGAAGCCCTTGCTCTCGGCGAGTTTTTCGAGCCGCTCGATGACCGACTTCGTCCTCTCCTGCTGGCCCTCGAGCACCTCGTCGCGGTGGCGCTCGTAGTCCTTGCTCTCGAAAACGCTCGGTATGTCGCGCCGCAGCGCCGCTATGAGGCTCTCCATGGCGGCCTTGAACCCGCTCCCCTCGCCCGGGGGAAAGCGAAGCGCAATCGGCCTGTCCGGGTCGCTGAAGTTGTTGACGTAGCACCAGTCGTCGGGCACCTTCTCGGAGGCGGCCTTCTTCTCGAGCATGGCCCTCACCGTCGACTCGCGGCCCGTTCCCCTCTCGCCGAGCACGTAGATGTTGTAGCCGTGGTTTTCGAGGTCGAGACCGAAATCGAGCGAACGCAGGGCCCTCTCCTGGCCGATTATCCCTGCAAGGGGCTCGATGTCGTCGGTCGTCTCGAACCGGAACCTCTCGGTCCCGCAGCTCCAGGCAAGCTCTTCCGGCTCGAGTCGTCTCGGCTTTGACATAAGCGGCCCTCTCCTCCTTCCTGAAAGTGCGGCCCCGGGGACGTCACAGC
>DRME01000123.1 GCA_011375175.1 Deltaproteobacteria bacterium
CGAGACATATGACCTCGTCACCGTCCCGCAAAAGCCTCTCGCACAGATGGGACCCGATGAAGCCGGCCCCGCCGGTAACCAGCACCCTCCTGCTCAATATCTCCCTCTCCTCTCATGCTGAAGCAGCCTTTTCAGCTCCCCGCGTATGTTCCACATTTTGCAAGCAAAATGTGGAACATACGCGGGGAGCGGTCCATATCCGAACAGCATATGCAGGGGCGTGGTGGAGACGCGGGCCTGCGTCCCTTCCACGGAAAGTCTCCCCTCATCAGGAGCTCTTGCGGCCCGCGGGGCTGCGCCCGCTGTAAAAGCGCGCTATCTGCTCCACCACGTAGCGTTGCTGGCCGGCCTTGAGTTCCGGGTATATGGGCAGCGCAAGCGTCTCTCTGGCGGCCTTCTCCGACACCGGCATGGAGCCCCGCCCCAGCCCAAGCCCCTTGAAGCACTCCTGGAGGTGCAGCGGCACGGGATAATAGACCTCGCTGCCCACACCCTTTCCGGCAAGATAGGCCCGCAGGGCGTCCCTCTTCTTAAGACGCACAACGTACTGGTTGAATACGTGTCTGCACCTGTGACTCTCTACGGGCAGTCCCACGCCCTCGAGCCCCGCCTTGGTGAAGAGCTCCCTGTAGCGGGCCGCGTTGGCGATGCGCCCCTCCATCCAGCGGTCCAGATACTTGAGCTTCACCCTCAACACGGCGGCCTGTATCTCGTCGAGCCTGCTGTTCACTCCCACGTAGCGGTGGTAGTAACGGTGGTGGCTGCCGTGGACGCGCAGCATGCGCAGCTTGTCGGCGAGCCTCTTGCTGTCCGTCGTTATCATGCCGCCGTCGCCTATGCCGCCGAGATTCTTGGTGGGATAAAAGGAAAAACACCCCATCGTCGCAAGCGAGCCGGCCCGTTTCGAACGGTACTCCGCCCCGATGGCCTGGGCGGCGTCCTCTATGACCTTCACGCCGTAGCGGCGGGCGGCGGCGTTTATGGACGACATGTCGGCGCACTGGCCGAAGAGATGCACGGCGAAGACCGCCTTGACCCCGGCGCCCGAGGCCGCGCACGCGGCGAGCCGCTCTTCGAGCTTTCCGGGATCGATGTTGTAGGTCAGCGGGTCGATGTCAACGAACTCGGGAACGGCTCCGAGCCGCGCTATCGAGCCCGCCGTGGCGAAGAACGTGTATGGTGTCGTCACGACCCGGTCGCCGTGGCCCACATCGAGGGCCATGAGCGCCAGAAGGAGCGCATCGGTGCCCGAGGCCACGCCGACGGCGTACCTCGTCCCGCAGTAGGCGGCTATCTCTTCTTCGAGAGCCGCCACGTTCTCGCCGAGCACGTAGCGGCCGGAGTCGCATACCTTCTTTACGACGTCCAGGACTTCCTTGCGTATGTCCCTGTACTGGGGGCCGAGATCGAGAAGCGGTACCCTCAAAAATATCCTCCTGCAAATTTCTTCTGCCCTGCCGGCGACTCCAGTCCTTCAAGCCTTCCACAGCGCTCCCTTCACTGCTCCTTGAGCCCCAGCGTCTGCGCCGCCCTGTCGAGTATGCCGTTTATGAAGGCCGCCGACTCGTCGGCGCCGAAACTCTTGGCAAGCTCGACGGCCTCGTCTATGACCACCCGATAGGGCGTCTCGCGGCGATAGAGAAGCTCGAAGACCGCCATACGCAGGATATTGCGGTCGACGACGGCCATCCTCTCCACCGTCCAGTGCTCGGAACTCTCCTCGATGACGCCGTCGATCTCCCCCATGTGTTCCGTGACGCCTTCAAGGAGCAGACGGCAATACTCATGGGCGGCGCTCCCCCTGGAAAACCTCCTGAGCACCGTGAGCGCCGCCTCGCCGGGGCCCGCGCCCGAGAGGTCCATCTGGTAGAGCCCCTGCAGCGCCGCTTCACGGGCCTTTCTTCTCTCTGTCATGGGGAAACTAAACCAAAGGGGAGGTCTCCGCCCTCCCCCTTCCTTCGCGCACTATCTCTTCCGGCCGTCCCGGCCCAACCTCCGTCCAGGCCCCTCATGAGCCGGCCTTCAACCCATGGCCTTGAAGAGGTTGGCCATCTCGACGGCCGCCAGGGCCGCGTCGCGCCCCTTGTTGCCCGACTTGGTGCCCGAACGCTCTATGGCCTGCTCCAGGCTGTCGGCCGTCACCACCCCGAAGGCCACCGGCACGCCGCTCTCCAGACTCGTCCTCGCTATCCCCCTGGCCGCCTCGCCCGCCACATAGTCGAAGTGAGGCGTCGCCCCCCGCACTATCACGCCGAGGCATATGACACAGTCGTAGCGGCCGCTCTTTGCCAGCCTCTGGGTGGCAAGGGGCATCTCAAAGGCCCCGGGCACCTTGACGATCTCTATATCCTCGTCGGCCGCGCCGCTTCTCAAAAGCGTATCGACCGCCCCTTCTACAAGGCGCTCGCCCAGAAACTCGTTGAACCGGCTGACCACAATGGCCGTCTTCAGGCCGGCGGCGCTTAACTTCCCCTCCACTATCTTCGGCACTTCCCCCCACCTCCTTCTTACTTACTTTCTTTTTGAAAAAAAGAAAGTAAGCAAAGAAAAACCAATGCCCCATGGTTCTACAGAAGCCTCAATATCCCCACAGGAGCGCAGGCTTCAATCTCGATTTACACGAACAGGGCTATCCTTCCGAAATCTTCACCCCTCCGGCACGAACGCCGCGGCCCAACAGAGGCCCCGGTGGGGGGATCGGGTCGCAAAGGCGTAGCCAACCCCGCCTGGCGCGCCCCGATCCCCCCATCGGGGGCCGTCAAAAAACACGGCTATAGCAAAGACCAATGCACCCTGCCTCTACACAACCCCCAATATCCTCACAGGAGCGCCGCCTTCAATCTCGATTTACACGAACAGGGCTATCCTTCCGAAACTTCACGCCTCCAACACGAACGCCGCGGCTCAACAGAGGCCCCCGGTGGGGGGATCGGGGCGCAAAGGCGTAACCACCCCGCCTGGCGCGCCCC
>DRME01000124.1 GCA_011375175.1 Deltaproteobacteria bacterium
AAAAACTTTTAACGCCCTGCGGATCATCCCGATTTTGCAAGCAAAATCGGGATGATCCGCAGGGAATTAAAAGTCTTTGAAGGGGGTCTGGGGGAAACTTTCTACAGAAAGTTTCCCCCAGGGTAATTAATCAGAGCTTCCCTAATTATTTATCCCCGGACCTCGCCGCGCCCCCCGGCGGCGGGAGCGGGCAAGCCCCCCCCTACAGGGAGGCTCCCCCGGCCGCCGTCGCGGGCCGGAACCATCGGAGCCGAAGGGCGTTGGAGACGACGCTCACCGACGAGAGCCCCATGGCGGCGGCGGCGAAGATGGGGCTCAGCAGTACGCCGAAGAATGGGTAGAGCACGCCGGCGGCCACCGGTATGAGCATGGAGTTGTAGAAGAAGGCCCAGAAGAGGTTCTGCTTTATGTTCCTTATGGTCGCCCTGCTCAGCTCTATGGCCGTCACTATGGCCATGAGATCGCCGCTTATGAGCGTTATGTCCGAGGCCTCCATGGCCACGTCGGCGCCCGTGCCTATGGCTATGCCCACGTCGGCCTGGGCGAGCGCCGGCGCGTCGTTTATGCCGTCGCCCACCATGGCCACCACGTGCCCCTGCTCCTGGAGTTTCTTCACCTCACCGGCCTTGTCCTGGGGAAGCACCTCGGCCAGCACCCGGTCCACGCCCACCTGGGCCGCTATGGCCTCGGCCGTGCGGCGGTTGTCGCCGGTCAGCACGGCCACCTCGAGACCCAGCCCCTTGAGCGCCGCCACGGCGGCCTTCGAGTTCTCCTTCAGGGTGTCGGCCACGGCTATGAGGCCCGCGGCCCGGCCGTCGACGGCGAGGTACATGGGCGTCTTGCCCTCGTCGGAGAACCGCTCGGCCCGTGCTGCGAGCATGGAGACGTCAACCGACTCGTCGTCCATGAGCTTTCTGTTGCCGAAGAGGACCGCCGCCCCCCCGACCACGGCCCTTATGCCGTGGCCGGGCACGGCGGCGAAGTCCTCGGGGTCGGACAGCTCGACGCCGCGCTCGCGGGCCGCCCTGACGATGGCCTCACCGAGCGGGTGCTCCGAGCCCTTCTCGGCCGAGGCGCCGCAGGAGAGGACCTCCAGTTCGTCGAAGCCGCCGGCCGCCACCACGTCGGTCACCGAGGGCTCGCCCCTTGTGAGCGTGCCCGTCTTGTCGAGTATTATGGCCGTGAGCTTGTGGGCCGTCTCCAGCGCCTCGCCGCCGCGTATGAGTATGCCGTTCTCGGCGCCCTTGCCGGTGCCGACCATTATGGACGTCGGTGTGGCGAGACCGAGGGCGCAGGGACAGGCTATGATGAGCACGGCCACGAAGTTGAGGAGGGCGTAGGTGAAGCTCGGCTCAGGACCGAAGGCGTACCAGACGACGAAGGTCAGGAGAGCCACGGCGATGACCACGGGCACGAAGTAGCTCGCTATGAGGTCGGCCATGCGCGCTATGGGGGGCTTGGAGCCCTGGGCCTGCTCGACCATCCTTATGATCTGCGCAAGGGCCGTCTCCCGGCCCACCCTCGTGGCCCTGAACCTGAAGGAGCCGGTCTTGTTGATGGTGGCGCCTATGACCTCGTCGCCCTCCCGCTTCTCCACGGGCATGCTCTCGCCGCTTATCATCGACTCGTCGACCGACGAGTAACCCTTGATCACGACCCCGTCGACCGGTATCTTCTCGCCGGGACGGACGACGACGATATCGCCCACCGCCACCTCCTCGACCGGTATGTCCTTCTCCTCGCCGTCGCGCACCACACGGGCCGTCCTGGCCTGCATCCCCATGAGCTTTTTTATGGCCTCCGAGGTCTGGCCCTTTGCGCGCATCTCAAGGAGCCTGCCCAGCAGTATGAGCACGATTATGGCCGCCGCCGTGTCGAAGTAGACCTCGGGCGCAAGGCCCCTGCTCTCGAAGAGTCCGGGGGCGAAGGTGGCGACGAGGCTGTAGGCGTAGGCCGCCGACGTGCCCACGGCGATGAGGGTGTTCATGTCGGTGGTGCGGTGGCGCGCGGCGGCGAGCGCCCCCCTGTAGAACTGGAGACCGCACCAGAACTGTACGGGCGTTGCCAGCAGGAACTGGAGCAGGTAGCGGCTCTCCCTGCCGAGGTCCACGACCCTGTCGAGGCCGAAGAAGCCGGGATAGGTGAGGACGAATACGCCGAGGGTGAGGACGGCGCCGGCGACGAGCCTTGTCCGAAGCCTTTCGTAGGCCTCCTTTCTGGCCTTCTCCTCGCGGTCGACGAGGTCCTCGCCCCCGCCGGCGACGGCCCTGTAACCGGCGGCGGCCACGGCCGCAACGATATCCTCGACGGAAGCCGCCGTCGGGATGTACTCCACCGTAGCCCGCTCGGTTGCGAAGTTCACCGAGGCGTCGAGCACGCCGTCTATGCCCTTTACGGCCTTCTCCACCTTGTCAACACAGGAGGCGCAGCTCATGCCCTCGATGTGGAGGTCGAGCCTGTGGCGGGCAGTGCCGTAGCCGAGCCCCTCGACGGTCTCGACGAAGCTCTGCGGACCGGTCCTTTGCGGGTCGTAACGGAGGCGGACCTTCTCGGTAGCGAAGTTGACCGACGCCTCGACGACGCCGTCGAGCGAGGAGAGGGCCTTCTCTATCTTTGCGGCGCAGGAGGCGCAGCTCATGCCGGTGAGCGGCATGTCCAGAGCCTTGAGCCCGGCCCGCGAAGCCGTCCGGCCCGCGCTCCCGCCGCCCCCCCCGCCGGCGTGGACGCCTTCCTCTTCGGGCGCCCCCCCTTCCATGAAAGCGGCCGGGTCGGCCTCGAAACGCTCCCTGCAGCTCTTCGAGCAGAAATAGACGGTCTCTGCGCCGTACTTCGACGACTCGGCAGCCTGCGCGGGATCGACGTCCATTCCGCATACAGGGTCTCTCGCCATCGCCAACACCTCCCCTCCCGCTCTTTTCGCAAACATCAAGGAAATTGCACTGGGGGAAACTTTCTGTAGAAAGTTTCCCCCAGACCCCCTTCAAAGACTTTTAATTCCCTGCGGTTCCTCCCGATTTTGCAAGCAAAATCGGGAGGAACCGCAGGGCGTTAAAAGTTTTTGGAGGGAGTCTGAGGGAACCTTTT
>DRME01000125.1 GCA_011375175.1 Deltaproteobacteria bacterium
AAGTTTTTGGAGGGAGTCTGAGGGAACCTTTTTACAAAAAGGTTCCCTCAGTGCAATAAATCAGAGCTTTCTTTGTTGTGCTGGAGGTTTACTTCCCTCCGGCCAGCTTCGAGAGCACGCGCTTGTAGAGGCTTCTAACGCGTCTTCGGTGGTCGAGGTAGCGGGAGAGAAGTCCCGGTGCGGCGTCCTTGAAACCGAGTCTTCGGGCGAGGGCCTCCACTTCGGCCGAGCCCTCTACGAGATAGCCTTCCGGTCTGTTATGGACTATGCGCAGTCCCGTCTCCACGAGGCGAAGGAAGCGGTACGCCTCGACGAGGAGGTTGAAGTCCTCCTCGTCGAGGCGGCCGTTGTCTTTCAGGGCCTCCATTGCGGCAAGCGTATTGGCCTTGCGAAGCGCTGGCTCCCGGCCGCCGTGGCGGAGCTGGAGCGCCTGGACGAGGAACTCTATGTCGACCAGGCCGCCCGGTCCGGTCTTGATATTGTAACGGCCGGGTCCTTCTCCCGCTATCTCGCGCTCCATGCGGCCCCTTATGCGCACCATCTCCGAGGCCTCGGTCTCTGAGAGCCCGCGCCCGTACACGGCGTCGAAGAGCTCGGCCGTCACGGCCTCGCCGAAGGAGATGTCGCCGGCCGCGGCCCGGGCGCGCACCATGGCCTGGCGTTCCCAGACCTCGGCCCTTTCCGTCTGGTAGGCTATGAGGGAGGACCTCGATACGACGAGTGGGCCGGCGCTGCCCGAGGGCCGGAGCCTCGTGTCGACCTTGAAGGCCTCGCCCTCGCGGGTCGGTACCGTGAGGACGCTTATTATCTTCTGGCCCAGGCGCACGTAGTACTCGTGGTCCGTAATGACCCGCGGCCCGCTCGTCTCTGCGCAGCCGCCCCTGTCGTCGTATACGAAGAGGAGATCGAGGTCCGACCCGTAGATAAGCTCGCCGGAGCCGAGCTTTCCGAGGCCCATGATGACAAACCCCTTGCGCGAGGGCTCGCCGAAACGGGGGCGAAGCTCGGCCGCGGCGATGGCGATGGCCTGCTCGAGGCTTACTTCGGCCAGGGCCGTGAGCTGCGCCGAAACCTCCGTCCCCTCGAGCTCCCCCGTTATGTCGTTTATGCCGATGCGGAGGACCTCCTGGTTCTTGAACCTGCGCAGGGCGTCGAGCCGCCCTTCGTAATCGCCGGCCCGGGTTACGGCCTCGGCCGACTCTTCGTCGAGCTCGGCCCTCGTCTTTCGGGGCTTCGATATCTCGGGCGAGAGCAGCGTGTCGATGTTTTCGGGGTGCTCGATTATGGCCTGCGAGAGGAAGACGCTCGTGCCGAAGAGTCTCACGAGCAGCTCTGTTACGGCGGGGTTCTCGTTGAGAAGCGAGTAGAAGGCGGTCCTCGCTCCCACGGCCGAGAGGAAGAGCGAGGCGTGGTGGAGGGCCCTGTCCGGGTCGGGCGACGCCGAGGCGAGATGGAGTATGCGGGGGCCGAGGCCGGCAACGAGCGTGCGGGCCCGGGGGGGGATGCGTCCGTGGGCCGGCCCCTCGCGCAGGAGCCGCACCTTTCCCACCCCGCCCCTGGGGTCACGAAAACCCAGCTCTCGAAGCAGCGCCTCGGCCTCTTCGTCCGTAATCTCGGGAGAGAAGAGCGCCGCCACCGGCTCGGGGACCTCCGGGCCCTTCTCTTCTTCCGCCCTGTAGAAGAGCCCCCTGTAGAGTTTGTGGACCCGGGCCGTCACGGCGGCGTACTCGCTCTCGAAGGCTTCGATGTCGTCAAAGCCCATGAGCCGCGCCGTTCTCGACAGTCCGGCCGCCGAAACCGGCAGGGCGTGGGTCTGGCGGCCCTCCACTATCTGGATGCGGTGCTCGAGGTTTCGCAAGAAGACGTAGGCCTCTTTCAGGTCGCCGGCCTCGCCGCGGCCGAGAAGCCCCGCTCCCACGAGCCTTTCGATGGTCTCGAGCGTGCCCTTGGCGCGGAGTTCAGGGTCCTTTCCTCCGTAGATTAGCTGGAGGGCCTGGCAGAAGAACTCGATCTCGCGGATGCCGCCCTCGCCGAGCTTTACGTCGCGCACCGACGGCGATCTCCTCAGCCTGGCGAGATCGATCCTCTCCTTCATGGACTTTATCTCTTCTATGGCCGTGAAGTCGAGATGGCGGCGGAATACGAAGGGCGAGACCATGGCGAGGAACTGCCGGCCGAGTTCCCCGCTCCCGGCAACGGGCCTCGCCTTTATGAGCGCCGACCGCTCCCAGGTCTGTCCCCACGACTCGTAGTAGATCTCGGCGCTGCGGAGAGAATTGGCGATGGGGCCGCTGCGGCCCTCGGGGCGGAGGTCGAGGTCCACCCGGAAGCATATGCCCTCGTCGGTGACGGCGCTTAACACGGCCGTGAGGCGTTCGGCCAGCCGCGTGAAGAACTCGTTGAGTGTCGTGCCGGGGCGGCCCCCCACGCCCGTTGTCCCGCCCCGGTCCGACGAGTAGATGTAGAGGATGTCTATGTCGGAGAAGAAGTTGAGTTCCCGCCCGCCGAGCTTGCCGAGACCGATGACGGTGAAGGCGGCCTCCCTCTCCCGGCCCTCGTCGTCGCGGTAGAGGGGTCTGCCGTAGAGCGCCGCGAGCTCGTCGAGGCAGACGGACAGGGCACCGTCGATGAGCGCACCGGCAAGGTCCGAGAGCTCGGCCGTCACTTCGCTCATCGTTGCGATGCCGAGGATGTCCCGTGCGCCGATCCTCAGGAACTCGCGGCGCTTGTATATGCGAAGCAGCCGTTCGAGCTCGCGGCGCGAGGGGCGCTCATCGCCCCCCTTCCTCGAAAGCAGCCCGCCGAACTCCCTTCTGTACTCGTCCAGGCCCTTCGGCCGTTCAAGCGATCCGCCGAAGAAGAGCCTTTCCGTCGCCTCGGGCTCGATGGCCATCGTATCGGTGAGGAGGCGCGAGGCGCCGCAAAGACGCACCACCCGCCGGAGGGCCTCTTCGTCGGTTGCGAAGAGCTCCACGAGCCGGTCCGGCAGCGCCCCGCAGAGCCGCTCGAGGTTTGCAAGGGCCTCGTCCGGTGATGGCGAGGCGAGGGCCGCCCGGTTCACCGCATCGAGCCGCCGGCCCAGCGCTCCGTCGCCCAGAGCGGCGAGCACGTCGTAGGCGCGCCCCCCGCTGCCGTAGCCCATGGCCTCGAGCCGCGCCGCGCCCTCTCCTTTCTCCATAGCGGCTACGTTCCTTTCCGCGTCCATCGCTATCAGGCCCTCCCGCCAGACCCGATTATAAACCTTTTGCCGCGGAAAGACAAATCCCGCAGTGAGCCGTCCTTGACAAAACTCCAACCCCGGCCTACATTTAATTATATAGGAAGCTCTGATTTATTATACTGAGGGAACCTTTTGTAAAAGGGTCACAGACCCACGGTTCCCTCAGACTCCCTCCAAAACTTTTAACGCGAGTTGTTTCCCCCCTGTTTTGCTAAGCAAAACAGGGGGAAAACAACTCGTATTAAAAGTCTTTGAAGGGGGTCTGGGGGAGACTTTCTATAAAAAGTTTCCCCCAGAGTCAGAAGAAAGGAAGCAATTTATGCGACTTGACAGGTTTACCATAAAGAGTCAGGAGGCCTTGCAGGCCGCCCAGCAGGCGGCGACCGAGAGGAACCATCAGCAGATCGAGCCCGAGCATCTTCTGCTCGTTCTAATCGACCAGGAGGGCGGCATAGTCGGTCCCCTGCTCGACAAGATCGGGGCCGAGAGGGCGCTTGTGCGCAGCCGTCTTGAAGAGGCCCTGGAGAAGCTCCCCAAGGTCTACGGAGCCGAGGCGTCGGAGCCCTACATTTCGCCGAGGCTCAAGGGCGTGCTCGACGGCGCATGGAACAAGGCCCGGGAGCTCAAAGACGAGTTCGTCTCCACCGAGCACCTTCTCATGGCCGTGGCGGCGTCCGACGGGGAAGCGGCCTCCATACTGGCCTCCCAGGGCGTTACGGCCGACAACATCATGAAGGCCCTGGCGTCGGTGCGTGGCTCGCAGCGGGTGACCGACCAGGCCCCGGAGGAGAAGTACCAGGCCGTGGCCAAGTATACGCGGGACCTCGTCGAGGCGGCCAGGGCCGGAAAGCTCGACCCCGTCATAGGCCGCGACGAGGAGATCCGCCGGGTGGTGCAGGTCCTCTCAAGGCGCACCAAGAACAACCCCGTGCTCATAGGCGAGGCCGGCGTGGGCAAGACGGCCATAGCCGAGGGGCTCGCCCAGAGGATCGTGAGCGGTGATGTGCCCGACACGCTCAAGGACAAGCGCATTCTCGCCCTCGACCTCGGCGCCCTCATCGCCGGCACCAAGTACCGCGGCGAGTTCGAGGACAGGCTCAAGGCCCTCTTGCGCGAGATAAACGAGCGAAGCGGCGAGGTCGTTCTCTTCATCGACGAGCTCCACACGCTCGTGGGCGCCGGGGGGGCCGAGGGGGCGATGGACGCCTCCAACATGCTCAAGCCGGCGCTGGCGCGGGGCGAACTCCGCTGCATAGGCGCAACGACCCTCGACGAGTACCGCAAGTACATCGAGAAGGACGCGGCCCTCGAGCGCCGCTTCCAGCCCGTCTTCGTGAGCGAGCCGACCGTCGAGGACACCATCGCCATACTGAGGGGGCTCAAGGAGCGCTACGAGGTCCACCACGGCGTGCGCATAGCCGACTCGGCCATCGTGGCGGCAGCCACGCTCTCGAACCGCTACATAACGGACCGCTTCCTGCCCGACAAGGCCATAGACCTCGTCGACGAGGCGGCATCGCGCCTGAAGATCGAGATCGAGAGCATGCCTTCCGAGATAGACGCCCTCGAGCGCCGGGCCGTGCAGCTCGAGATCGAGCGCCAGGCGCTGAGCAAGGAGACCGACAAGGCGTCGCAGAAGAGGCTCGAGCGCATAGAGCGCGAGCTCGCCGAGCTCAGGGAGAAGAGCTCGCAGCTCAAGCTCCAGTGGAAGGCCGAAAAGGAGCTCATCGACCGCATCAGGGCGACCAAGAAGGAGATGGAGGACGTGAAGCTCGAGGCCGCCAGGGCCGAGCGCGCCGGCGAGCTCGGCCGCGCCGCCGAACTCAAGTACGGCAGGCTCGGCGAGCTCAAAAACCGCCTCGAAGAGGACCAGAAAAAGCTCGCCGAGCTCCAGGGCGAGCGCAAGCTGCTCACCGAGGAGGTCACCGAGGAGGACATAGCCGAGGTGGTGAGCAAGTGGACGGGCATACCGGTGGCGAAGATGATGGAGAAGGAGCGCGAGAAGCTGCTGCGCATCGAGGAGTCGCTGCGCCGCCGCGTGGTGGGCCAGGACGAGGCGCTGCGGGCCGTTGCAAACGCCGTGCGCCGCGCCCGCGCCGGTCTCCAGGACGCCGCCCGTCCCATAGGATCGTTCATATTCCTCGGTCCCACGGGCGTTGGAAAGACCGAGACGGCCAGGGCCCTTGCCGAGTTCCTCTTCGACGACGAAAACGCCATGGTGCGCATCGACATGAGCGAGTTCATGGAGAAACACTCGGTCGCGCGCCTCATAGGCGCCCCTCCCGGCTACGTGGGCTACGAGGAGGGCGGCTACCTCACAGAGGCGGTGCGCCGCCGCCCCTACTCGGTCGTCCTCTTCGACGAGATAGAGAAGGCCCACCCCGACGTCTTCAACCTCCTGCTCCAGATACTCGACGACGGCAGGCTCACCGACGGACAGGGGCGGACCGTGGACTTCAGGAACACGGTCATCATCATGACGTCCAACACGGGGAGCCAGTTCATAGCCGAGCTCGGCGAGAAGGACTACGAGGAGATCCGAAACCGCGTGATGGACGTGCTCAAGGCGACCTTCAAGCCCGAGTTCCTAAACCGCATAGACGACATCATCATCTACCACCCCCTCTCGCGCGAGCACATGAAGGAGATCGTCTCCATACAGCTCGAGCGGGTGAAAAGGCTCCTCAGGGACCGCAAGATCGATCTCACGGCCACCGACGCGGCCCTCGAGTATCTCGCCTCCCGGGGCTTCGACCCGGCATACGGCGCGCGCAGCCTGAAGCGGCTCATCCAGCGCGAGGTCCAGGACCCCCTGGCCGTTAAGATACTGGACGGAACCTTCGTCGAGGAGGACAGGGTCGTTCTCGACGTCGCCTCCGGGGAGCTTGTGCTGCGCAAGGCGGAGCGCGAGGCCGAACCGGCCGGGGCGGCGGCAGGGGGAAGCGCTTGACAAACCCTTTGATTTAAAATAATATCTGTAGGGAAGCTCTGATCAAGGAAACTCCGATCATCGATTATGCTGAAGGAGCCTCTCCTTCAACGGGGCGGTTGATTCGGAGGCTACGCCGGGAGGTTTGCCGTGGCGCTCGTCAAGTGGAATCCCTTCAAGGACATGCTCTATTTCCAGGAGCGGATGAGCCGTATATTCGACGAGTCGCTTGCAGGCGAGGGCGGCGGCATGAATTCCGCCACGGGGGCGTGGTCGCCGCCGGTCGATATCTACGAAACGGGCGACCGCATAGTGCTCAAGGCCGAGCTTCCGGGCGTGAGCATCGACGATGTGGCCGTGGAGGTCAAGGACAACGTGCTGGTGCTGCGGGGCGAGCGCCGTCACCGGAAGGGGCCGGGAGAGGAAAACTTCCACATGATGGAGTGTCCCTACGGGATCTTCGAGCGGGTCTTCAACCTCCCCCACGTGGTGAACCGGAGCGAAGTCAAGGCGAGCCTCAAGGACGGCGTCCTCGAGATCAGCGTGCCCAAGACCGCCGAGCAGAAGGTCGAGAAGATCAAGATAGAAGTCGAGGTCGAGTGAATCGAGACGGCTCCGCCCCTGCCGCAACAAAGCCGGGCCGGGCTCTCAGCCCGACACGCCCCGTGGGGGGTCCGGCTTCCGCGACGCACACCGCACGCACAGCCTGCGCATCGAATACCGCGGCCGGCCGTCTTCAGCCCCCGGGGCGGCCGTCGCTACCATCGCCTGTTGAAGGTTTTTCCGTTATCTTTTCTTTGCACAGGGAGGAGATACGATGACTCAGGAGTCACCGCAAAAGACCGGAGCCGAGGCGGAGGCGGGCGGCTCCGGTGCGGAAGAGGCGGGCTGCGGCGCAGCCCCGTCGTCGGCCGGGGCTGCGCTTCCTCCGGCGAGCTTTACCGACTTCATCCTTTCACTCTCGACGTCGGCCCTGGTGAGCCTGGGCGAGATGGACAATCCCCTTACGAAGAAGAAAGAGAAAGACGCGGCGGCGGCGAGACATACCATAGATCTCGTGGCGCTTCTCCAGGAGAAGACAAAGGGCAATCTGACACGGGAGGAGGATGCCTTTCTCACACAGGTGCTCACCGACCTGCGCCTCAGATACGCCAGGGTTTTCGGCTGATCCCCCGTCTTCGGCCGGCGAGGACTTGCGTGGAACCAAGTAAAGGAAATTCTGATTTATTGCACTGAGGGAACCTTTTTGTAAAGGGTCATAGACCCACGGGTCACAGACCCTCCGTTCCCTCAGACTCCCTCCAAAAACTTTGCCGGCTGCCTGGGGGGGCTGTGCCGGGGGTTCGGGCCGCAAAGGCGTAAAAAAATCCCGCCTGGCGCGGGCCGAACCCCCGGTGCAGCCGAAGATCCGAATAACATACGATGTGGCGGAGGGGAAACGTGGGCCTGTGGCCCTTCTACAGAAAGGTTCCCTCAGGGTAATCAATCAGAGCTTCCTAAACCTTTCGGGGAGGATATGGTGATGAATAAGAGACGTGTATTCGGTCCGGGCTCGCTCGTGCTCGTGGCGCTGCTCTCCGTCATGGCGGGCGTAATCATGACGGCCCGCTTCGACGTGATGGTGCGCAGCGAGGCCCAGGACTTCTGGACCGAGGGCGCCGCGGCCCAGGACGGGCAACACGGGCCCGAATCCTTTGTCGATCTCGCAAAGAAGCTCTCTCCGGCCGTGGTCAACATATCGACCACACAGGTGGTGAAGGAAAGGCTCATGCCCTTTCCCGAGTTCCGCAGCCCCTTCGACGACTTCTTCGGCCAGCCGCCCTTCGGCGGCGGCGAGGCGCCAGAGCGGGAGTTCAAGAGGCAGAGCCTGGGCTCGGGCTTCATCATCAACAAGGAAGGCTACATCGTCACCAACTACCACGTCATAGAGAACGCCTCGGAGATAGTCGTCACCTTCGCCGACACGAAGAAGGACTACGAGGCCGAGATCGTGGGTCAGGACGCAAAGCTCGACCTGGCCCTCATAAAGATAGAGGCCGAGGAGACGCTGCCCGTTGCGCCGCTGGGCGACTCCGATGATCTCGAGATCGGCGAGTGGGTCATGGCCATAGGCAACCCGTTCGGTCTGGGCGGCACGGTGACGGCCGGCATAGTGAGCCAGAAGGGCCGCGTCATCGGCGCCGGTCCCTACGACAACTTCATACAGACCGACGCATCCATCAACCCCGGCAACAGCGGCGGTCCGCTCTTCAACATGCGCGGCGAGGTGGTGGGCATAAACACCGCCATATACGCCGGCGGCCAGGGCATCGGTTTCGCCATACCCATAAACATGGCCAAGGACGTCATACTCCAGCTCAAGGAGAAGGGCAAGGTCACGAGAGGGTGGATCGGCGTGAGCATCCAGGCCATAACGCCCGAGATAGCCGAGTCCTTCGGTCTCGAGGAGCAGCGCGGCGCCCTCGTGGCGGCCGTCAACCCCGGAGACCCGGCCGACAAGGGCGGCCTCAAGGCGGGAGACGTCATAATAGAGTTCGACGGCAAGCCCATAGACGAACTGAGCGACCTGCCGCGCACCGTGGCGGCCACGCCGCCCGGCAAGACCGTGAAGGTCAAGGTCCTGCGCGACGGCAAGGAGCTCACCCTCGAGGTCACCGTGGCCGAGAGGGCCGAGGAGGGCGCCGTAGCGGCGGGCACGCTCTCGGAGCAGAAGCTGGGCTTCACCGTTCAGCCGCTCACACCGGAGCTCGCCGAGAGGTTCGGCCTCGACAGCACCGACGGCGTGCTCATAAGCTCGGTCGATCCCTCCAGCCCGGCCGCCGAAGCGGGCCTGCGGCGCGGCGACATAATAAAGGAGGTCGGGCGGCGGCCTGTAAAGAATATGGCCGAGTTCAAGGAGGCCCTGAGAAGATCGGTCAAGAAGAAGATCGTGCTCTTCCTCATCGAAAGAGGCAAGGGCACCTTCTACGCGGCCGTGAAGCTCAAGGACTGATGCCGCGCCGCTGCGCGGGCGTCCCCGGACCGTGAGCGCTTCGCATCCCGACCGTTACGTGGCGGCGCTCACCGGCGCCAGCGGCTGCGAGTACGGACTGAGGCTCGTAGAGGAGCTCCTTGCAGGCGGCGCAGCCGTGGACCTCATTGTCTCGAAGGCCGGTCTGCTCATACTCGAGGAGGAGGCCGGCCTTCGTCTCGGAGGCGACCAGCGCGGCGCCCTTCGCCGTGCGCTCGAGGCGCGCCGCCGCGTCGACGCCGACGCCCTTGAAAGACTCGCATGCTACGGCGCCGACGAACTCACGGCCCCTGCGGCGAGCGGCTCGTCGCGCAGGCGCGCCATGGTCGTCTGCCCCTGCTCCATGGGAACGCTCGCAAGGATAGCCTCCGGCGCATCCGGCAACCTCATAGAACGGGCCGCCGACTGCATGCTCAAGGAACGCCGCCCGCTGATAGTCGTCCCAAGGGAAACACCGCTCGGCGTCATCCACCTCGAAAACATGCTGCGCCTTGCCAGGGCCGGGGCCGTCGTACTGCCGGCCATGCCGGCGTTCTATACGAAACCGGAGAAGATATCCCACCTCGTGGACTTCGTGGTCGGCAAGATCCTCGACTCGCTAAATATCGACAATAACCTCTACCAACGATGGAAACAACATTGAATCCTGAGGGAACCTTTTTGAAAAAAGGTTCCCTCAGACTCCCTCCAAAAACTTTTAACGCGAGTTGGTTTCCCCCTGTTTTGCCAGGCAAAACAGGGGGAAACCAACTCGTATTAAAAGTCTTTGAAGGGGGTCTG
>DRME01000126.1 GCA_011375175.1 Deltaproteobacteria bacterium
CCGCCGAAGAGAGCGAGCACTATGAGAAGCTCCACAAGCGTAAAGCCCCCGGTATCCCATGTGGCGGTCCGTCGCATGGTCTCCACCTCACCTCTCTTCACGGAGATGCAATATGCGTGCCTTCCTGCAAGTACTTGATCTGCAAGGACAAGGGAGGATTGCGAAGGCCCGCCGATCATGAAAAATTTTCATAGTCCGTACATTTTTATCTTGTAGATGAGGGCCCTGAGACTGATGTCAAGCAGGGCGGCGGCCCTTGTCTTGTTGCCACCCGTCTCTTCGAGGGCCTTTTCTATGAGACGGCGCTCGACGGCCGCGTGGGCCTTCTTGATGGAGAGGGAGGGGAAGGAGAACTCCGGCGCCGGCCCGGCGGAGTGCTCTCCACCAAAGGGAAGGAGCGCCGCGGTGATGCGGTCGCCGTCGGCCAGTATGACGGCCCGCTCGACGACGTTTTCGAGCTCGCGCACGTTGCCCGGCCAGGAGTACCTCCTGAGCGCCGCCTCGGCCTCGGCGGTGAAGCCCTCGAGGCGCTTTGAGAATCGCGCCGAGAAACGGGCCAGGAAGTGCCCGGCCAGGGCCGTTATGTCGTCGCCGCGCTCCCTGAGCGGCGGGAGCCTGAGCGGTATGACGTTGAGCCTGTAGTAGAGGTCCCGGCGCAGCCGTCCCGCGGCGACGAGTTCCGAGGGGTCGCGGTTGGTGGCGGCCACGACCCTCACGTCGACGCGAATGACCCTCGTCTCGCCCACGCGCCTGAACTCGCCCTCCTGGAGCACCCGAAGCAGCTTCACCTGCATGGCCGGCTCGAGCTCGCCGACCTCGTCGAGAAAGACGGTGCCGCCGTCGGCCTCCTCGAAGAGGCCCGCCCTTGTGCGCACGGCGTCGGTGAATGCGCCCTTGACGTGACCGAAGAGCTCGCTCTCCATGAGCCCCTGCGGTATGGCTCCGCAGTTTACGGCGATGAAGGGCCCTTCGCGGCGCGCCCCTGAGAAGTGGAGGGCCCTGGCTACGAGCTCCTTGCCCGTGCCGCTCTCGCCGGTTATGAGCACCGTCGAGTCGTAGTCGGCCACCTTGCGCACCGTGTCGAGGACCTCGAGCATGGCCCTGTCGGCGGCGACGATCTCCGAGAGGTCGCAGCCCATGGAGAGCTCGCCCCTCAAGCGCTCGTTCTCGCGGCGCAGCCTTTCGCGCTCCTCGGCCTTCCTTATGGTCAGCGCCACCTCGTCGGGCCGGAAGGGCTTGGATATGTAGTCGTAGGCGCCGAGCCTCATGCACTCGACGGCCGTGTCGATCGTGCCGTAGGCGCTCATCATGACGATCACCGGCCGCCGCCCGCCTCCGGCGGACTTGCCGAACTCCTTGAGAAAGGAGAGCCCGTCGAGTCCCGGCATCCTGATGTCGCAGAGCACGAGGTCGTAGTCGCCCTGTTCCAGGGCCCTTAGCCCCTCGGCTCCGTCGGCCGCGGCCGTCACGTCGTAGCCCTCGCCCTCGAGCATGAGCGAGAGCATGTGGCGCATCGACTCCTCGTCGTCTATGACAAGTATCCTCTTCATGCCTTCGTCGGCGACGCGGCGTCGCCGTCCTCCCCGGTCCGGGCCGGGACCGTGACGGTGAAGGTCGCCCCCCGGCCGGGCCCGCTGCGGACCCCGATCTCGCCGCCGTAGATCTTCACTATCTCGCGGCAGACGAAGAGCCCGAGGCCCGTGCCCCGGCCGGGCTCCTTGGTGGTGTAGAAGGGCTCGAAGACCATCGCCCGCTCTTCGTCGGTCAGGCCGGGGCCGCTGTCGGCCACCTCTATCACCACGGCGGGCCTTGCGCCGGCGTCCTGTCCCCCGGACCCGGAGGCTGGAGGGGGCGGGTCGTCGCGCCTTCGGCGCGGCCCGCCCGCACCGCGCCTGTCCAGAAGCCCCGGCCCGGCGCTCACACGAATAACACCTCCGGCCATGGCGTCGCGGGCGTTGCTCAGGAGGTTTATCACCACCTGGCGCAGTCTGCCGGGGTCCATGCCGGCAGGCGGGGTGCCGGGACGCACCTCGAGCTCCACCTGCGCGGCCGGACCGTCGCCGCAGGAGTTGAAGAGGTCTACGGCCTCTTTCAGGACCTCTTCGACCGGGGCCGTGGCGCAGCCGCCGCCCCGATCTGGCGAGGTGAAGTCGAGGACCTCGCGCACTATGGCGTCCATCCGCATTATCTCGCGCCTTGTCTTCTCGAGGACCTCGGCCTCCTGCGCGCCCTCAAGCCGTCCCCTGGAGAGAAGCGTCACGTAACCGAGAACGGCGCTCAGCGGGTTGCCTATCTCGTGGGCGATGCCCGCGGCGAGTCTCCCCAGGGAAGCGAGCTTCTCGCTCGTTACGAGCCTCTCCCTGGCCTCGACGAGCCTGCGGTTGACGCTCTCCAGGCTCCTTATCTGCTCCTCCACGCTCTCGGCCATGGTGTTGAAGGAGCGGGCGAGACTGCCGATCTCGTCGTAGCCCTCGACGGCGGCCCGCACGCCGAGCTCGCCGGCGGCGATCCTCGAGGCCGCGGCCTCGAGCCTCCTGACCGGACCGATCACCGCCCTGTAGACGAGGTAGATTCCTATGGCGACGATAAAAAACGTATCCACGACGGCGAAGAAGACCACGAGACTCCGCACGGCCGACAGCTGCTCGGCGATGTCGTCGAGCGGCACGGTGAAGACGAGACTCCGCGCGCCCGGCAGCCTCGCCTCGACGACGAGGTCCGCCGACCCCATGGTGAAACGTCCGGCTCCCACGAGCCTTACCTTCACCCCGTCGGCGTAAAGGACGGTGCGCCCCTCGCGCCCGGCGCTCTCCGGCCGCTCTCCCGTGAGCACTTCGCCGCCGGCACCGGTGACGGCGTACCCCCTTATCCTCCCCCCGGCCCTGGCGCGCGATAGAAGCGCCTCCCCGCCCCCGCCGCCGCCTTCGGCGGCGGCCCTCACCATCTCGGCCACCAGCGCCGCCTCGCCGGCCTTGAGCGCCACGGCCCGCTCCTCCATTATCTTGAGACACACCACCCCCATGAGGGCTATGGCCGCCACGGCGACGATCACAATGGAGGTCACCAGCCGCCCGCCTATGCCCCATATCCTCGTCACCCCGGCCACACGGCCCCCACGTAGAGGTCCACGACGAGGTCGCCGAAAAAGATGTAGAACACCGCACCGAGCGAGAGGAAAGGCCCGAAGGGCACGGCGAACTTGCCGTCCTTGCCCAGCAGGGCCATGAGGACGACGCCGAGCAGCGCCCCGGCAAGCGAGCCCGCAAAGAGCGCCACCACCGCCCCCCTCCACCCCGTAAAGGCCCCTATCATGGCCAGAAGCTTCACGTCGCCGCCGCCCATGCCCTCGTAGCCTGTGGCCCAGTAGTAACCGCAGGCAACGGCCAGCAGCACGCCTCCCCCCAGCAGCGCGCCCGCCACGGAGTCGAGCGGACCGGGACCGGAGGCGGTGAAGAAGGACGCGGCCACTCCCGCCACGATGCCCGGCAGGCTTATGACGTCCGGTATTATCTTGAGGCGGAGGTCGATGAACGTAACGACGATGAGCGAGGAGACGAAGGCGAAGTAGACGAGAAAGTCCGCGCCCGGGCCGAAGCGGACCATGAGGGCCGCGGCGAAGAAGGCCGTGAGGGCCTCTACGAGCGGGTAGAGCGGCGAGATGGACGAGCCGCAACTGCGGCACCTGCCCCGCAACACGAGATAGCTCACCAGCGGTATGTTGTCGTAAAAGCGGACCGATGCGCCGCAGAAGGGGCACTTCGACGGCGGTGAGACGACCGAGGCCCCCTGCGGAATCCTGTATATGCAGACGTTGAGAAAACTCCCGATAACGGCGCCGAAGAGCGCCGCGAAGAGGAGCCATGAAGGCTCGACCGCCATCCCCACCTCCGCAGCAAAGACCCCCGAAGAGACCCCGCCCTTCACGGGGGGAACAAGGGCCTGCGGCCCTCTCGTAAAAGGCTACATCGACGAGCAGGCCGGCGCCTGCTCAAGGCCTTCCTCCACGGCGGTGGGCGGCAGGGACGGAGAGCCTCTCAGAGCGTTTCGGGGAGGTAGCTCTTCCTCTTGCTCTCCACCAGCTCGACGAGCTCCGAGGCATGTTCGACGGCCTCCCTGGCGTTACGGTCGCCTATGACCTCGGCCGGTATGCCGCCCGGTATGGCGTCGGGGAAGCGGGCCGTCTTGTAGTAGAGGTCGAGAAGGCTCGACGCCGTCACCAGCGGCTTGAACTCTTCCTCGTAGGTAATGGCCCTGTCGACAAGCTCCACGACCGAGCGCGTCTCGCGGGCGTCCTCCTTGTTGTAGAAGAGGAAGGCCCGCAGCGCCTTGGCCGCCGACTGCTGGGCCAGGAAACAGGCCTGCGCGTAGTAACCGCCCTGCTCGCACCACCGCGCCGCTTTCAGATCGTCTTCAGACTGGCGAAGCCACCGGTCGGCCTCCTTGCCGAGTATCTCCATGAAACGCCTCCTCGAAACTTCGGGTTCAAAGGACCGGCGCGGCGGACCGCCACTAACAAATCGGCCCTTCCGGCGGATAACTTGAATAACCGCGCCATTCTGGGGGAAACTTTCTGAAGAAAGTTTCCCCCAGGCCCCCTTCAAAGACTTTCAATACGAGTTGGTTTCCCCCTGTTTTGCCAGGCAAAACAGGGGGAAACCAACTCGTATTAAAGGTTTTTGGAGGGAGTCTGAGGGAACCGTGGGTCTGTGACCCGTGGGTCTATGACCCTTTACAAAAAGGTTCCCTCAGTGCATAAATCAGAGCTTCCTTGCCCCCGATAAGCGGCGGGGGGATAAGAAATCATGAAAGAAGGTTGCCCCGGTCTCCCCCTGCGTTCAGCTCCTGTAGGACGAGTTTATGCGCACGTATTCGTCGGTGAGGTCGCAGGTCCACAGCCTGTACGAGCCGCCGCCAGCGCCGAGTTCGACGATCACTTCCACCGTGTCTTCCCTCAGGGCCCGGGCCGCCTCTTTACCGGCGCCGGCGTCGAGCCCGCGGCGCACCACCTGCACGCCGTTATAGTAGAGGTCCACCTCGTCGGGGTCGAAGCGTGCGCCCGAGTCGCCGAGCGCCGCCATGAAGCGGCCCCAGTTGGGGTCGCAGCCGAAGAAGGCCGTCTTCACAAGCGGCGAGCAGGCGAGTTTTCTCGCCGCCTTCTCCGCCTCGCCGTCCGTAGCCGCGCCGCGCACGTCGACGGTCACCACCTTGGTGGCCCCCTCGCCGTCGCGCACTATCATGAGGGCGAGCTCCCTTGCAACGGACGAGAGGGCCTCGACGAACTCCGCGAAGGCGGCGCAACCCGCGGTCAGCAGCGGCCCCCCGGCAAGACCGTTGGCAAAGGCCAGCACCGTATCGTTTGTGGACTGGTCGCCGTCTACGACTATCCTGTTGAAGGAGGCGGATACGGCGGCCTTGAGGGCGCGCCTGAGGGCCGGCGGCGAAAGCCTGGCGTCGGTGAGAAAGAAGGCGAGCATCGTCGCCATGCGGGGCGAGATCATGCCGGCGCCCTTGGCTATGCCCGCCACGGTGACCTCGACGCCTCCGATCCCGCCGCGCAAGAGCGCGGTCTTGGAGAAGGCGTCGGTAGTGCGCATGGCCTCGGCCGCCGCCACAAGGCCCGAGGGGGCGAGCCTGGCCGCCGCCCTCTCTATGCCGGCCTCTATCTTCTCAAGCGGCGGCGCCACCCCTATGACCCCGGTCTGGCAGACGAGCACCTCGCCCGGCTCGGCGCCCACGGCCTTCTCCGTGGCGGCCGCCATCCTCTCCACCACGTGGCGGCCGAAGCCGCCGGTGCTCACGTTGGCGTTTCCGCTGTTGACCACCACGCCGCGGGCCGAGCCGGACGCGACCCTGCGACTGCTAAAAAGCACGGAAGGCGCCTTCACCCTGTTGGTCGTGAAAAGACCGGCCGCAACACAGGGCACGTCCGACACTATGACGGCCAGGTCCTTGCGCACCTTCTTCACGCCGCAATGGACTCCGGCGGCCCGAAACCCCTTTACATGAAACCCCTTCAATCCTCCTCCCTTTCTTCCGGGGGAAACTTTCCGAAAAAGGACCACCGGCTCCCCTCTCCCCCGGTCCCCTCTATTCGTATATGCAGCGGTCCCCTGGAGGTCCGGCCCGCGCCAGGCGGGATCTTTTTACGCCTTTGCGGCCCGAACCTCCAGGGAACCGCCCCCCGACAACGGGCGCGGGAAGGAAGCTCTGATTAATTACTCTGGGGGAAACTTTCTGTAGAAAGTTTCCCCCAGACCCCCTTCAAAGACTTTCAATGCGACGTGGTTTCTCCCTGTTTTGCCAAGCAAAACAGGGAGAAACCACGTCGCGTTAAAAGTTTTTGGAGGGAGTCTGAGGGAACCTTTTTACAAAAAGGTTCCCTCAGGGTAAATTAATCGGAGCTTCCTTGAGCGTCCTTGCCGCAAGGGTGGTCTTGTCTATCTGCCGCAGCACTTCTTGTATTTCTTGCCGCTGCCGCAGGGGCAGGGTTCGTTGCGGCCGACCTTCTCGCCCGAGCGTCGGACGGTTCTTGGCTTTTCGCTCTCGCCGGCGGCGTTTTCGCCGCGACCGAAGACCATGGGTCTGCTGCGCTGCACGGGCTCCAGTTCGTCGGCCGCGGCCTCGCTTCTGACCTGGACCTTGAAGAGCCGCTCGACCACGTCGCTCTTGAGGCGGAATATCATGTCGGAGAAGAGCTCGAAGCCCTCGCGTTTGTACTCGTTGAGCGGGTTTTTCTGGCCGTAGCCGCGGAGGCCGATGCCGCTCTTCAGGTGGTCCATCGAGAGGAGGTGGTCTTTCCAGAGGTTGTCGAGGGTGTTGAGCATGATGATCTTCTCGATGTGGGCCGCAAGCTCCCTGCCTATGATCGAGGTCTTCTCTTCGTAGAACTTCGTGGCCCGCTCCCTTATGGCCTCGGCCAGTTCCGCCCTCGTGGCGGCCCCGTCGAAGACCGCGGGGTCGAGTTCGAAGCCGAAGCGGCCGTGGACGGCTTCGGAGATCGCCTCCCTGTCCCAGTCCTCGGGCCTTGTCCTCTCCTCAACGTGGGTGGAGACCAGGTCATCGCTCACCTCGGCTACGAAGTCGTCGATCATCCCGTCCAGGCCCTCTCTGGCCAGGATCTGGCGGCGGTAGCCGTAAACGACCTCGCGCTGCTGGTTCATGACGTCGTCGTACTCGAGCAGGTGCTTTCTTATGTCGAAGTTGTGGGCCTCGACCTTCTTCTGGGCGCTCTCGATGGCCCTCGTCACCAGCGAGTGCTCGATGGGCACGTCCTCCTCCATGCCGAGCCGGTCCATGATGTTGGCGATGCGGTCGCTTCCGAATATGCGCATCAGGTCGTCCTCGAGGCTTATGAAGAAGCGGGAGGCCCCGGGGTCGCCCTGGCGCCCGGCGCGGCCGCGGAGCTGGTTGTCTATCCTGCGCGATTCGTGGCGCTCGGTGCCGATGATATAGAGCCCTCCGAGGGCCTTGACCCTCTCTTTCTCCTCTTCGCAGAGCTTCCTGGCCGCCTCGAAGGCCGCCCTGTAGGCGTCGGTCTTGTCGTCCTTGCCGGCCTTGGCCGCCGCCATGTGGGCCGGATTTCCGCCGAGCACGATGTCGGTGCCGCGGCCCGCCATGTTGGTCGAGAGCGTCACGGCGCCGAGACGGCCGGCCTGGGCCACTATCTCCGCCTCCCGCTCGTGGTGCTTGGCGTTGAGCACGTGGTGGCGCACCCCCTCCTTTGCGAGCATGGCCGAGAGCTTCTCGGAGTTCTCTATCGATATGGTGCCCACGAGCACGGGCCTGCCGCGCTCGTGCTCCTTCTTTATCTCGCGCACCACGGCCCGGAACTTCTCCCTCGCCGTCTTGTAGACGAGGTCGGGATGATCGACGCGGATCATGGGCTTGTTGGTCGGTATGACGACGACCTCGAGGTTATAGATATTGTGGAACTCGGCGGCCTCGGTGTCGGCCGTGCCGGTCATGCCGGCGAGCTTGTCGTACATGCGGAAGAAGTTCTGGAAGGTGATGGTCGCCAGCGTCTGGTTCTCGTTCTCGATCTTGACCCGCTCCTTGGCCTCCACGGCCTGGTGGAGCCCGTCGCTCCAGCGCCGTCCCGGCATGAGCCTGCCCGTGAACTCGTCTACTATGACGACCTGCCCGTCCTTGACCACGTAATCCACGTCGCGCTGGAAGAGGACGTGGGCCTTGAGGGCCTGGGTCACGTGGTGGAGCGTTTCGATGTTGCGCGTGTCGTAGAGGTTGTCGATCTTGAGAAGCGCCTCGACCTTGGATACGCCCTCGTCGGTTAGCAGCACCTGGCGGGCCTTCTCGTCGACCGTGTAGTGAGTCTCCTTTTTGAGCGACGGGATTATGCGGTCGATGGTGTAGTACTTCTCCGTCGAGTCCTCGGTGGGTCCCGAGATGATGAGCGGCGTTCTCGCCTCGTCGATGAGGATCGAGTCCACCTCGTCGACTATGGCGTAATGGAGCTCGCGCTGCACGTACTCGTCGAGCGAGAACTTCATGTTGTCGCGCAGGTAGTCGAAGCCGAACTCGTTGTTGGTGCCGTAGGTTATGTCGGCGCCGTAGGCCTCCTTGCGCGTCACGGGACGCAGGTGGAAGAAGGCGTCGTCGGGGGGCATGTAGTCGGGGTCGTAGTGGAAGCTCGCCTCGTGCTGGATGACGCCCACCGTGAGCCCCAGCGCATGGTAGATGACGCCCATCCACCGGGCGTCGCGGCGGGCCAGGTAGTCGTTGACCGTGACCAGGTGGGCGCCCTTGCCCGTGAGGGCGTTGAGGTAGAGCGGCAGCGTGGCCACCAGCGTCTTGCCCTCGCCGGTCTTCATCTCCGCTATCTTGCCCTCGTGGAGCACCACGCCGCCTATGAGCTGCACGTCGAAATGGCGCATATCGAGCTTGCGACGCGAGACCTCGCGCACGGCCGCAAAGGCCTCGGGCAGTATGTCGTCGAGGGTCTCGCCCTTCTCAAGCCTCGCCTTGAAGTCCTCGGTCAGCGCCTTGAAGTCCTCGTCCGGGAGGGCCTCCATCTTCGGCTCCAGCGAGTTGATCTTCTCTATAAGGGGCCTTATGCGCTTGAGCTCCCTTTCGTTCTTGCTTCCGAAAACCTTCTTTAGAATCGTATTGAACATCTCCATCCCTTGCTTCAGCGCGCTTTGTATGAACCGACCCTCCACACGGGACCGGTGAAAGAGTCCTTCGCCGAATGTGAAGGAAACTCTGATTTATTACCCTGGGGGAAACTTTCTGTGGAAGGGCCACAGGCCCGCGTTTCCCCCCTGCCCCATCGTATGTTATTCGGGTCTTCGGCTGTGCCGGGGATTCGGCCCGCGCCAGGCGGGATTTTTTTACGCCTTTGCGGCCCGAACCCCCGGCACAGCCCCCCGAGGCAGCCCGCGCGGCCAATAGGCCCCCTTCAAAGACTTTTAATTCCCTGCGGATCATCCCGATTTTGCTTGCAAAATCGGGATGATCCGCAGGGCGTTAAAAATTTTTGGAGGGAGTCTGAGGGAACCGTGGGTCTGTGACCCTTTTACAAAAAGGTTCCCGCAGGGCAACAAATCAGAGTTTCCTTAACTTTTTTAACACAAAAGTCGATTTTTTTCCAGCGCCTTCGCACTCACCCGCCTGCGGGGGAGAGGGCACAAAAAAGCCCCGACGGTCGTTGTCGGGGCGGGCTTGCAGGGAGGGACTGCCCTCGGGCTCCGGGCCTTTCGCCGCAGGGCGTCAGCTCCGGGCGGCGGCTCAATCGAGCAGGTACTTGCGCGGGTCGACGGTCACGCCGTTCACCGAGACCTGGTAGTGGAGGTGGGGACCGGTGGAGCGCCCCGTGTTGCCCATCTCGGCTATCTTCTCCCCCCTGGAGACCTTCTGTCCCACGCGCACCAGGATCTTCGAGAGGTGGCCGTAGAGGGTCTTGATGCCGTAGCCGTGGCTGAGCACGACGATCTTGCCTATGTTGGCCTTGTGCCCCACCTTGACGACCACTCCGTCGGCCGGGGCTATGATGGGGGTGCCCACGCGGTTGGCTATGTCTATGCCCGTGTGCATCTGGCGCAGCCCAGTAAAGGGAGACTTCCTGTAGCCGTATACAGAGGTGAGCCAGCCGCGGGCCGGCCATATCGACGGCGTGGAGGCGAGGAGCGAGGACCGGTCGAGCAGGTGCTCCTGGAGCTCGGTGAAGCTCTTCTCCTGCATGAGCGCCTCGTTTGTGAGCTGGTCGAGCTCGGCGTGCATCTTGCCGACCATGGTGTCGCGCCTTTCGCCGAGGGAGAGGAAGGGGTCCTCGTCCGTCGAGGTGCCGCCCATGCCCGTGTAGCGGCCCTCGTCGTCGGCCGTGTCGAGGTTGGCTATGATCCGCAGCTTCCTGTCGAAGAGTTTCAGCTTGGCCATGCGGCTTTCGAGGTCGCTTATCTTGGTGGTGAAGGCCCGCAGCTCTATCTTCTGGGCCGTCGTCTCCTTTCGCAGCGCGTCGAGCTCGGGAACGAGGGCCTTGACCTGCACATAGTCGTAGACGATGAAGGAGAAGACGATGAGGAAGAGGAAGGCGGAGACGGCGCTGGCCCTGAGCAGCGCCACGGGGACCTTGTAGTGCTTTACCCTGGAGGTGTCGCCGGGCAGGATGTAGACCGAAAGGTAACGTTTCATCTGGACCCTCCTCCTCGAAGTCTCCGTTGTATATCCAACACTTCGCCGAAACGCCGGAAATCTTCAGTCCCGCCGGCCCCCGGCCGGCCCCCACGCTGCCCCCCGCTGCCCCGCCGGTCTCCCACGCCGCTCCCCCCCGCCGACACTCGCCGCCCCCTCGCCGCCCCCTCGCCGGTTACGTCCGCCGGACCGCCCTTGCCGGGGGCCGCCGCGGCACAACCCGGGCGGCGGCCGAGGGGATCGATGCGCCTCGAAGGCCGCGCGGCTACGCCCTTCCAGCTTCCATCATTTAGCACGCACCGCCCGCGGTTGTCAAGCGAAATCGGCCTCAAACGGGCGTCGGCCTCAAGGAAGCCCTCATTTATTGCACCGGGGGAAACTTTCTGTAGAAAGTTTCCCCCGGACCCCCTTCAAAGACTTTTAATTCCCTGCGGATCGCCCCGATTTTGCTTGCAAAATCGGGGCGATCCGCAGGGCGTTAAAAGTTTTTGGAGGGAGTCTGAGGGAACCGTGGGCCTATGCCCCTTTTACACAAAGGTTCCCTCAGGGTAATTAATCGGAGTTTCCCCAAAGCTTGCGGTCATAAACATGAGTACCATGACGGAGGGCCCCGGTAAGTGACCGCCGTCACCGTCACCTGTCGAGAAAGAGCAGGATGCGGCGGCGCTCTATCCTGATATAGCCGTCTGCGGCCATCTTCTTCAGGGCCCGGCTCACTACCTCGCGGGAAGAGCCTATCATGGCGGCTATCTCCTCGTGGGTCATCCTCTCTATGGAGGCCACCCCGCCCTTCTCCCTCTGCTCGGCGCCGACCATGGACATGAAGGTGCTCGCTATCCTGCCGCACACATCGAGCAGCGCAAGGCCGCCTATCTTCTCGGTGGCCACCCGCAGGCGCCTGGAGAAGTAGGCCAGGAGCCGCATGACCACCTTGTGGTGGGTGCCGAGGTAGCGCAGGAAACGCCTCCTCGACACGACGAGGCACTCCATGTCGTCGAAGGCCTCCACGTTGGCCGAGCGCGGCATCTCGTCGATTACGGACATCTCGCCGAAGACCTCGCCGGGGCCGAGAACGGCCAGCACTATCCTGCCGCCCTCCTCGCCGTAGAGCACGACCCGCGCCCTGCCCGAGAGCATGAAGTAGACGGCGTCGCCGGCCTCGCCCTCGGCTATGACGATGCTGTTGCGCGGCCAGGACCGCACGTCCCCGATCTCCACGAGGTCGTCGAAGTAGAAGTCCTCGAGCCCCTCGAAGACGGGATTCGAGTCGAGCACCGCCTTTATCTCGTCCCTGTCCATGACTCACGTGCCGCTTGCGTCTATGCGGCCGAGCAGGATGCTCGGCGCTCCAACGGCCCCCATGAAACGCAGGTCGGAACCCGTGCGCTCCACGCGGGAGAAGAGCTCCAGGAGGTTTCCGGCCACGGCCATCCCCCTCACGGGCCGGCCCACCCTGCCGCCCTCGACGCGGAAGCCGCCGGCGCCGATGGAGAAGTCGCCGCTTACGCGGTCTATCGTGTGAACACCCATGAGCTCGGTTATGAAGAGCCCTTCGCCCATCTCGGCGATCAGGGCGTCGAGGGGGAGGTCGCCGGCCTCCACGTAGACGTTGGAGAGGGCCACGGCGGGAACCGAGCCGTAGCCCGAGCGCGATGCGTTGCCCGTGCTCTCCGCGCCGCTTCTGCCCGCCCAGTAGGTGTCGTAGAGATAACTCCTCAGCACGCCGCGCTCGATGACGCAGGTGGTGCGCCGCGCCACACCCTCGGCGTCGCGGAGCGAGCTGTTCCACCCGCCCCGCAGAAGCCCGTCGTCCCGGATGCTCACCGCTTCGGAGACCACCTTCTCGCCGAGCCTCCCGGCCAGCATGGAGCGGCCCTTGCACACGTTGTCGGCCAGCACCGACGAGGCCAGGGCCTCGACGAGCTCAAGGGCCACGAGGTTTTCAAGCACCGCCGGAGAGCGCACCGTCTCGATCCGCCCGGCGCCGAGCATGGAGACGGCCCGCTCGGCCGCCGCGCGGCCCACCCGGCGTGGATCGACGTCGGCCATCGAGTGGCCCATCATGACCTCCCAGCCCATCTCGCTCGAGCCGTCCGCCTCGGCCACGGCCATGACGCTGGCCGAACAGTAGGTGGCGCGATGGGTTACGTCCACGCCCTTCGAGTTGACCACCCTGTGGCCCTGGACCGACTCGCTGAACGACGCCGACCGAACCTTCGTGATCCTCCGGTCGTGGCTTCTCGCCGCCTCCTCCACGGCCACGGCGGCCCCTATCTTCTCATCCTCCGGCAACTCCAAAAGCGACGGGTCGTAGACGAGAAGATCGCCTGCGTCAAGGCCGGACCCGCCGCGACCGGGCTCCGGAAAGCCCAGGGCCTCGTCGGCCGTGGCAAGCCCGCTCCCCTCGACGGCGCTATCCACCATGGCCTCGAGCGCCGCCTTCTCCAAGACATTGGTGAAGCTGAAACCGAGCCTCGACGCCTTGAGCGTGCGCACCCCCACGCCGGCGCCGCTCTTCACCTTGAAGAAATCGACCTTCCCGTCCTTGCTCTCCACATTCACGCCCCTGTGGGCCGAGAAGTATATCTCGTAGTCGTCCACCCTGCCCCGCAAAAACCCCTCCACAGCCTCCACAACCCCCTCGGCCCCGGCACGCTCCAGTATGTCCACTCCACTTCCTCCTCGACAAGTATGTTCCCGATGATCGGCCGGGGGAAACTTTCTGAAGAAGGGCCACAGGCCCACGTTTCCCTCAGGCGATATCTATGATCACGGCGTTTTCGTCGCAGTTGGGGAACTTGACGCACCTTATGCACTCGCCCCATATTTTGTGGGGGAGGTCTTCCTTTGCGACCGGCCTGAAGCCGAGCTTTTCGAAGAAGGCCGTCCTGTAGGTGAGGGCGAAGACCCTTTTGAGTCCCAGCGAGCGCGCCTCTTCGAGGCAGGCCGTTACGAGCGAGCGGCCCACGCCGCTTCCGAAGCGCTCTTCCTTAACCGCCAGGGTCCTGATCTCGCCGAGTTCCTCGGAGCAGACGTGGAGGGCGCAGAGGCCGACGAGTTCCTCTCCGTCACGACAGACGAAGAAGTCGCGCAGGTTGTCGTATATCTCGGAGAGCGGTCTGGGGAGCATGTCGCCCCTGCGGGCGAATGTCTCCACCAGGGCCGCCATCTCCTTTACGTCTCCTGTGACGGCCTTCCTTATCACGTCTTCTCCGCCGCCGCGCCGTCGATGAGCTCCCTTGCGTGGTCCATTACCGCTCCCGAAGTCCGTGCTCCTCCGAGCATGCGCGCAAGCGCCTCTACGCGGCGCTCGCCAGTCACGACCTCCACGGTCGTGACGGTCCGCCCCGACGGCCGGCGTCCCTTGGAGACGCAGAAGTGCCTGTCCGCCAGGGCCGCGATCTGCGGCAGATGGGTGATGCAGAGCACCTGCCGCCCGCCGGCGTCGGCCACCTCGCGCAGCTTCCCGCCCACGGCCCGGGCCGTCGTTCCGCCTATGCCCGCGTCCACCTCGTCGAAGACCAGTGTGGGCACCGACCCGGCCGCGCCGAGGCGCTTCATGGCGAGCATTATCCTCGAAAGCTCTCCGCCCGAGGCTACGCGGTCGAGGGGCTTTAGCTCCTCGCCCGCGTTGGTCGCTATGAGGAAGCGGACCCTGTCGACGCCCGAGGCCGAAAGGCGCGAGGGGTCGGAGTCAATCTCCACGCGGAAGGCGCAGCCCTCCATGCCGAGGTCGGCCATCTCGCCCACAAGGCTCTCTTCCAGGCGCGCCGCGGCGGCGCGCCTGGCCTTCGACAGCTCCCCGGCCGCCTCGAGGGCGGCGCTGCGCGCCTCAGCGACCCGCCTGTCGAGCTCGGCCACTCTCCCGTCCGTCTCCTCCAGCCCCTCGAGCTCGGCCTCGATGGCCGCCTTGCGCTCCAGTATGTCTTCTATGGCGGCGCCGTACTTGCGCTTGAGCCTCCCGATGAGGTCGAGCCGGCCCTGCACCTCGTCGAGCCTCGCCGGGTCGGCCTCGACCGTCGAGGCGTAGTCGCGCAGGAAGGCGGCTGCGTCCTCCACGGCGTAAAGGGCCGACTCCAGCCCCTTTCGGACCTCTTCGAGCGCAGGGTCGATGCGCTCCATCTCGCTCAGGGCGCGCACCACGGCGCCGATCTTCTCGACCACGGCCCCCGACTGCGAGTATAGCACACTTTCGGCCTCGCCGCTCATGGACGCAAGCCTCTCGGCGCTTGCGAGCCTTCGCCGCTGCGCCTCGAGCTCGTCGTCCTCGCCGGGGGAGAGCGCGGCCGCCTCTATCTCGTCGCGCTGGAAGCGCAGAAGCTCCTCTCTGCCGGCCCTTGCGGCGGCCTCGGCCCGAAGCCTCTCAAGGCGCCCGCAGGCGTCTGCAAGCTCATCCCACAGGCGGGCCATGCGCTCCGCAGCCGCACCGAGTCCGCCGTAGCCGTCGAGAAGCCCCATGTGCTCTTCGGCCCTCGTGAGCCTCTGGTGCTCGCTCTGGCCCAGTATGTCGACGAGACGGGCCGAGAGAGCGGAGAGCACGGCGAGCGACGTCATGGAGCCGTTGACGTAGACGCGGTTTCTGCCCGAGCGCGTGAGCACGCGCTTTACGACGAGCTCGTCGGCCGCCTCGATGCCGGCCTCTTCGAGCACGGCCGCAACGCCGCCGTCACCGGCCGCGTCGAAGAGCGCCTCCACCACGGCCTCGTCACAGCCGCTTCGGATGAGATCGGTCGAAGCCCTGGCGCCGAGCACCAGGGCGAGGGCGTCGATGATTATGCTCTTGCCCGCCCCCGTCTCGCCGGTGAAGACGTTGAGCCCCCTTACCGGCTCTACGGAGAGCTCGTCTATTATGGCGATGTCTCTTATGCGAAGCTCAAGGAGCATGGCGGATTCCGGCGCGGAGACGGGGGGCGGAGCTCTTCTCAGCCCCCTTTGCCGTCGTTCTTCAGGGGATGACTGTCGGCCTTGACCTCCCAGAGCAGCCTCTCGCGGAGGATGTCGAAGTAGCTCTTGCCCGAGCGGTGCCTCACGAGATAGATGCTCCTGGAGGACCTGCGCATGTCGATCACGTCACCGCACGCGAGGGCCGTCTCTACCTGGCCGTCCAGCGTGAGGCGTATCTCGGCGGGGTCGGCGCACAGGCGCACCTCCACCTGCATCCAGTCGGGAATGACCAGCGGGCGGTTGGTGAGGTTGAAGGGGCAGATGGGCACGACGATGATGGAGTGGATCGTCGGGTAGAGGATGGGACCGGCCGCCGAGAGCGAGTAGGCCGTGGAGCCCGTGGGTGTGGCGACGATGAGGCCGTCGGCCCTGTAGGTCGTAACGTACTCGCGGTTTATGCGGGTTTCCAGCCGCACCAGCCGCGCCCCCACGCCCTTGAGCACGGCGTCGTTGAGCACGTCGTGCCGGGCGACGACCCTGCGGCCGCGGCGCACCTTGACGGCGAGCATCATGCGCTCCTCGATGCCGTAGTCGCCCTCGAGCATCCTCTCCAGGAGCCCGAAGACCTCCTTCTCGGTCACGGAGGTGAGAAAGCCGAGCCCGCCGAGGTTCACGCCCACAAGCGGCACCTTGCGCCCTCCCACGATCCGCGCCGCCGAGAGCATGGTGCCGTCGCCGCCGAGCACCACGATGGCGTCGACGAGCCGGGGCATGGAGGCGAGCCGGCAGACCCTCGCGCCGCGGACATTCACGTCCAGCGCGTCGTCCACGTAGACCGTCACCCCGCGCCCGGTGAGCCACCTGCACAGGACGGGCACGAACCTCACGGCGCGAGGCTTGGAATGGTTCACGACGAAACCGATCTTCTTCATGACTCCGCCTTCCCGCCGGCAAGGAGCTCTCCGGCCGGGGAGCGCGCCCCCGCAACCCGCCCCTCTGCCCCGCCGTTTCGCTGGATAGAACTCAGCCGCCGGGCCTATGGGGCTCGATGACGACCTTCATGGACTCGCCGGCCCTTGCCGTCAGCGCGAAGCCCCGCGCCGCGTCGTCGAGCGGGAGCCTGTGGGTCACCATGTCCTCCACCTCGACCCTGCCCGAGGCCATGAGGTCGAGGGCCGTCAGCGTGTCCCCGGGCGGAGAGGCGTAGGTGTTGACGAGCTTTACGTTGTCGCGCCAGAGCTCGAAGAGCGGCATGGGATAAGTCTCGCCCGGCCCCTTGGGCGCGAAGAAGATTATGGTGCCTCCCCGCTCCACGCACTCCACGGCCTGGGCTATGGCCGAGTCGTGGGCCGTGCAGAGCACGACGAAGTCGGCGAGCCTTCCGGCCGTGGCCTCCCTTACGGCCCCGGCCACGTCGGCGTCGGCGGCCACGGCGAGGTCCGCGCCCGCGCGCCTGGCCGCCTCGAGCCTGAAGGCGTTGACGTCGGTGGCCACCACCGGCCCCGCCCCGAGAGCGCGGACAAGCTTTATGTGGAGGATGCCGGAGATGCCGCTTCCGAGCACGAGCACGCTCCTGCCGGGCTCGAAACGGGCGACGCGAAGCCCCCTCACTACACAGCCGAGAGGCTCGGAAAAGGAGCCCTCGATGAAACTCATGCCCCGCGGCAGCCTGAAGACCCCGCGGTCCACGTTCACCGCCGGCACCCGCACGTACTCGCAGAAACCGCCGGGGTCGAAGTTGGTGGTGCGCAGCAGCTCGCAGACCGAGTGCCCGCCGGCGAGACAGTAACGACAGGTGTTGCACGGCACGTGGTGGGCCGCCGTCACGGCCTCGCCCACCTTGAAGCGCTCCACGCCTTCACCGACCTCCTCGACGACACCCGCTATCTCGTGGCCCAGGATGACCGGGGCCTTCCTTATGCGGTACCACTCCATGACGTCGCTGCCGCATATGCCGCTGGCCATCACCTTCACCACAAGCTCGCCCGGCCCCGCCGCCGGCCTGGGCACGTCCTCGATACGGACGTCGCTGTTGCTGTAATATACCGCCGCCTTCATATCTCCTCTCCTGGGGGAAACTTTCTGTAGAAAGTTTCCCCCAGACCCCCTTCAAAGACTTTCGATACGAGTTGGTTTCCCCCTGTTTTGCCTGGCAAAACAGGGGGAAACCAACTCGTATTGAAAGTCTTTGAAGGGGGTCTGGGGGAAACGTGGGCCTGTGGCCCTTCTACAGAAAGTTTCCCCCAGGGTAATCA
>DRME01000127.1 GCA_011375175.1 Deltaproteobacteria bacterium
CCTCAGACTCCCTCCAAAAACTTTTAACGCCCTGCGGATCACCCCGATTTTGCAAGCAAAATCGGGGTGATCCGCAGGGAATTAAAAGTCTTTGAAGGGGGTCCGGGGGAAACTTTCTACAGAAAGTTTCCCCCGGTGCAATAAATCAGAGCTTCCTTAATTACTCCGGGGGAAACTTTTTGTAGAAGGGCCGTAGGCCCGGGTCTGCCCCATGCCTCCTCTATTATTCGGATGTTCGGCGGTGGCCTGGAGGTTCGGCCCGCGCCGGGCGGGGTTTTTACGCCCTTGCGGGCCGAACCTCCAGGGCACCGCCCCCCAGGCAGCGGGCGCGGGCAAGGCGCCCCTTCAAAGACTTTCGATACGAACCGGTTTTCCCCTGTTCTGCCTGGCGGAACAGGGGAAAACCGAGGATGCCCCGTTACGTTACTCCCCGTGGCGATAGTCCCTTACGCGCGGAGGCGCCATCTCATGGCGGCGCTTGCCCTTCTGGCCGCGGCCCTCTTCACGGCCGGCTGCGCTCAGGCGCTCCGGGACGTGCGCGGGAGGGCGGCCCCCGTTCCCCCGCCGGCCGTATTTCTCGAAGGGGTGCCCTTCTTCCCCGGCGGCGACGAGCTCTGCGGCCCGGCGGCCCTCGCCTCGGTGCTCGCCTACCACGGCGCAGAGGTCACGATGGAGGAGATAAGCGCCGCCGTCTACGAGCCGCGCATAGGCGGCTCGCTCATGCTGGACATGCTCGTCTACGCCGGACGAGTCGGCATGGAAGCCGTATTCTTCGACGGCACGATGGGGGACGTGGGCCGGCTGCTGCGGGAGGGCTACCCCGTGATCCTCTTTCTCAACCTCGGGCTCAGGGCGTATCCGGTGGGCCACTTCGTGGTGGTGACGGGCATGGACGAGCGGCGGGGGGTGGTGGTGCTCCACACGGGCCGCAAGGCCCACGAGGCGGCGTCCGTGGAAGAGATCGGGTCCGCCTGGAAGAGGGGAGGCGGCGGGGCGCTGCTCGTGAGACCGCCCCTTCCCGGCGACGGCACGGCCCTGGCCGAGTACCTGCGCCGCGCCTCGGAGCTCGTCGGGCAGGGACGCTTCGAGCAGGCCCGGCGCGTCGTCTCGCGCGCCCTCCTCTCCTATCCGGGCAACCCCCTTCTCTTAAACGACCTGGCGTGGACGCTGATGGAGCTCGGACGCCTCGACGAGGCCGGGCAGACGGCCGCCGAGGCCCTTGAGCGCGACCCCTCCCGGCGTCACGTCTACCTCGACACCATGGGCGTCGTCCACACAAGGCTCGGCCTCTACGAGCGCGCCGAAAGAGAGCTTTCAGAGGCTCTCGACGCCGCGGCGGCAAGCGGGGCCGACCCGAAGGCGAAGGACCTAATCGAAGCCCACCTCATGGAGCTCTACAGGGAGAGAGGGCGCGAGGGGGCCGGCGAGCTCCGGCGGCCGCGATGAAGCGCACGGTCTACGGCATGAACCCCGTCATCGAGGCCCTGCGCTCGGAGAGGGACGCGGTGACGGAGGTCCTCGTAGGGAGGGGGCGTCACGGCGAGAGGATCCGCCGCGTTGTGGAGCTCGCCCGCCGCAGGGGCGCGGCCGTGAGGGTCGTGGCCGCCGCCGAGCTCTCGGCGCTCACCGGCACGCACAGGCACCAGGGCGTGGCGGCCCTCGTGCGGGGCGCCTACGCATACGCCCACCTTGAAGACCTCATCGACGCCTGGAAGAGCAGCGGGCGCGCGGCGCTCTTTCTGGTGCTCGACTCCATAGAGGATCCGCAAAACCTCGGCGCCCTCATAAGGGCCGCCGAGTGCGCAGGCGCCCACGGTGTCGTCATACCGAAGGACAGGGCCTGCGGCGTAACGGCGGCGGCCGTGAAGGCATCGGCCGGCGCCGCCGAGCACATGCCCGTTGCGAGGGTCACGAACCTCGCAAGGACGATGGACAGACTCAAGGCCGAGGGCCTGTGGATCGTCGCCTTGGAGGGGACCTCGGCTGAGAGCATCTACGACGCCGACCTCTCCGGCGACCTGGCCCTCGTCGTAGGCGGCGAGGGGAGAGGGATCGGCAGGCTCGTCATGTCGAAGTGCGACTTCGCGGTGAAGATACCGATGGCCGGGCGCGTGGGCTCGCTCAACGCGAGCCAGGCCGCGGCGGTGGCGCTCTTCGAGACCGTCAGGAGACGAAGGGGGCGGGATGATAGGACTCATAAGGGAAGCGGCCGCAAGGCTTGAAGGGGTGGTGAGCCGCACGCCGGTGGTCTGCTCGGCATCGCTCGGCGGGATGCTGGGCGTGGAGCTGTGCATGAAGCTTGAGAACATGCAGAAGACCGGCTCCTTCAAGGCGAGGGGCGCCTACAACAGGATAAGCACCCTCGACGACGGGAAGAGACGGGCGGGCGTGGTGGCCGCCTCGTCGGGCAATCACGCCCAGGGGGTGGCCTGGGCCGCCGCGCGCCTCGGCGTGAGAAGCGTCATAGTGATGCCCGAGACGGCGCCCATCATAAAGCAGGTGGCCACCCGCGGCTACGGCGGCGAGGTCGTATTGCACGGGCGCGGCTTCGAGGACGCCATGGAGCGGGCCCTGGAGCTCGCCTCGGAACAGGGGCTCACCCTCGTCCACGCCTTCGACGACGACTTCGTGATCGCCGGCCAGGGCACCGTCGGGCTCGAAATAATGGAGGAGCTGGCCGACGCGGACACGGTGGTAGTGCCCGTAGGCGGCGGAGGTCTCATCTCCGGCATATCGACGGCCGTCAAGGCCCTGAACCCCTCGGTCAGGGTCGTGGGCGTGGAGGCCGCAGCCTCGCCGTCGTGCAGCGCCGCCCTCGAGGCGGGCAGGCCCGTCGACGTCGCCCCGGCCGACACCATAGCGGACGGCATCGCCATAAAACGGCTCTGCCGCCGCACCCTCTCCATCATCGCCGAAAAGGTCGACGACGTGGTCACGGTGGACGAGGACGCCATAGCCGCGGCCGTGCTCAAGCTGCTGGAGCGCAAGAAGCTCATGGTCGAGGGCGCCGGCGCCACGGCCCTTGCGGCCTGCATGGAGGGGAAGCTCCCGCCGGGGGCCCGGAAGGTGGTGCTCGTCGCAAGCGGAGGCAACATGGACGTGACAACGCTCGACAGGATCATAAGGCTCGGCCTGCTGCGCGAGGGACGGATCCGCCGCATATCAACCCTGCTGCGCGACGCTCCGGGAGAGCTCGCCCGCCTTACCGCCCTCCTCGCCGCCAGGAGGTCGAACATACTGGAAGTGACCCACGAACGCGACCGCATGGACGTGCCGGTGGGCAAGGCCCTCATCCACATAACGATAGAAGTGGAAGACGGGGAGCACGGCGCCGCCGTCACCGCCGCCTTGAAGGACGCCGGTTACAGGCTCGAGGGCCCCTCCCTGTAAGGGTCACGGCGCCCCCCTCCCCCTCCCCCCCCGCCGAAGCCCAATCTTTGTGCATCCCTGCCCAAAAAAGGTCCTTCTCCGGCGACGCCGCGCCCCTCAAACCACCTTCAAAACAGCCTTGGCACCGTTCTTGCTACTCCTGTGGGCCGTAGGGCGGGCCATCCGGCCATCCGGGCCTGGGGGCCTGCGGCAAACAAAGGAGACGGTATGAAGAAGGTGGCTTTGATAGACGACGAGGCGTCGCAGAGGGTGGTGCTGCGCGGCTTCCTCGAGGACGCCGGCTACGAGGTCGTGGCCGAGGGCGGCGACGGCTCCCAGGCCGTGGACATCTGCACCGCCAACGACCCGGACCTCGTGATAATGGACGTCAAGATGCCGGGCATGGACGGCATCGAGGCGGCGAGACTCATAAACTCGCTCCGTCCCACGCCGGTGCTGCTCCTTACGGCGAGCTCCGACGACGAGACCGTGCGAAGGGCCGTCGAGGCCGGAGTGATGGCCTACCTCACAAAACCCGTGAGGTTCGAGGAGCTCCAGCCGGCCATAGAGCTCGCTCTCGACCGCCACAACGAGCTCGAACAGCTCCGCAAGGAAAACGTGGACCTCAAGGAGGCCATAGAGACCCGCAAGGTCGTGGAGCGCGCCAAGGGGCTGCTCATGGAGAAGGAGGGACTCACGGAGAAGGAGGCCTTCGGGAGGCTGCGCAAGATAAGCATGGACAGGCGAAGCACCATGCGCGAGATAGCGGAAGTGATAATCAAGGCGCTGGGCGAGCTCTGAACCACGCGCCAGGACCGCCGATCTTCGAAGCCGACTGCGAGGGAACGACGAAGGAGGTGCCCCCATGAAGAAAGTTCTTATCATCCAGCAGGTGCCCCACGAGGGTCCCGGCACACTGGGCCGGATAATGGAGAGGGCCGGCATCGAAACGGAGCTTGTCAAGGTCTGCGCCGGCGCGAAGACGCCGGGGCGCGCAGACCGCTACAGCGCCGTCGTCGTGCTGGGCGGACCGATGGGCGTATACGAGGAGAAGAGATACCCCTTTCTCACGGCCGAGATCCGCCTCATCGAGAGCGCCCTGCGAAGCGGCGTGCCCGTAATGGGCATATGCCTCGGCGCGCAGCTCCTGGCCAGGGCCGCAGGCGCCGCCGTCTTCCGCAGGCCCGAGCGCGAGATAGGATGGTACGACATAGACCTGACGGACGAGGGAAGGGCCGACCGCCTTCTCTTCGGCCTGCCCCGCCGCATGAAGGTCTTCCAGTGGCACGGCGACACCTTCGACATACCGCCGGGAGCCGTCAGGCTCGCCTCGTCGAGGCTCTTCGAAAACCAGCTCTTCCGCATAGGCCCCTCCTACGGCTTCCAGTTCCACCTGGAGGTGACGGAATCGATGATCCTCCAGTGGCTCGAGGTCAACGGCGACGAGCTCGCGGACCTGTCGGGCACAATCGACCCCGCGGCCGTAAGGGCCCGGACGCCTCTGCTGACGGAGACGCTCAGGCGCTACGCTGAGGCGGTCTTCTCCAGGTGGCTCCGGGGTCTCGGCAGCCGGTGGGCGCCCTGAGCCGGGAACCCTATGACCGGACCTTAATCACCGCCTGCCCAAAATAGAGGCAGAACCGGGCGGCCCGCCGGCAAGGTACGGCGAAAAGACGGCCCCGGCCGGGGCCGGAGGCATGAGGCGTGGATGGCACGCTTCTTGCTGTTACCTGAAGCAAGGCCCGTCGCAGCAATGGGGACGGTCCGGGAACACAGCAGGCGCGGGCGCCCTATCTTCCCGCTCGGAGAGGGGGGCGCATTCTCGTCTTCATAACCAAACCTGCACGGAATAAGGAGGAAGCCTTGATGAAAGCACTGAAGAGGACGTTGTTGACGGCGGCGGCGTTGTTTATGCCCATCTGCGCGGCGGACGCCGGGGCCTCGGACCTGGAGATAACCGGCTTCGTCGACGCGAGCCTTGCGGACACGGAGTTCACCACCAGCGGCTTCGAGGTGGAGGAGGTGGAGCTCGACTTCTTCAAGAAACTCGGCGAGCGCACCTCGCTGAGGGCCGACATCAACTACAGGGCCGAAGACGCCAAGACGGACGACCTCTCCTTCGACGACATAGTGGAGCAGGGCTACGTGACCTACACGGCCCCCGTGGGCGACGGCCTGGAGTTCACCTTCGGCAAGTTCAACGCGCCCATAGGGTTCGAGCTCCTCGACCCGGTGGACATGTACCAGTACTCGCACGCCCTGGTCTTCAACTACGGCGTGCCCACAAACGTCACGGGGCTCATGGGCGCCTACGCCTTCGGCGAGGTGGTGGACATAGTCCTCTACGTCGTCAACGGCTGGGACAACAACATCGACGACAACGACTCGCGCACCGTCGGGGGACGGCTCGGCATAACGCCCGTAAAGGACGTGAACATCGGCTTCTCGGCCATCAGCGGCGCCGAGAAGACGGGCAACAGCGACGACAGGAGGACGGTCTACGACGTGGACTTCTCCGTTACGGCCGTGCCCAACCTTCTCATCGGCGGCGAGCTCAACATAGGCAGCGAGGAGAAGGCCAGCGCCGTCACCGCCGGCGACGACGCCGAGTGGCTGGCCGGCCTGCTCATGGTCCACTACGACTTCACGGACTTCGCGGGCCTTACGCTGCGCTACGACTACTTCGACGACAAGGACGGCGCAAGGCTCGGAAGCGGCGTGAAGGAGACGCGCCAGGCCTACACCATCGCCCCCACCTTCTCGGTCGGCGACCACACACACATCGTCGTCGAGTACCGCCGCGACAAGTCGGACGCCAAGGTCTTCGGCCCCGCCGGCGCCATGCAGGACAAGATGGACTCGGCGGCCGTGAGGCTCACATACGCCTTCTGAATCATTCACACCGCCGGTCCCTTCTCCAGAGGGGCCGGCGGTGAAGAAAACGACGGCTCTCTTTTTCGCCTTGGAGGAGGGCGGCAACGACGCCGCGAAGCCCCTCCGGTCTTCAACGAAGAAACCTGCCAGGGAGGTACGACGACGTGCTCAGAGTATTTTCAAGGGCCATCCATGCCATCCATCAAAAGACTTTCAGCGCCGCCGCCCCGCGGCCCCTGCCGGCGGCGCTCGGTATTTCACTGATCCTTCTGACGGCCGCCGACGCGCGGGCCGCCGGAAGCGGCGCCATAGACAAGGCCGACACGGCCTGGGTGCTCGTCTCCACGGCGCTGGTGATGTTCATGACGCCCGGGCTCGCCTACTTCTACGCGGGCATGGTGCGAAAGAAAAACGTCCTCGACACGCTGATGCACAGTTTTTTCATGCTCTGCCTCATCAGCGTGCAGTGGATGGCGCTCGGCTACACGCTCTCTTTCGGCCCCGACCTTGGAGGCCTTGTGGGAGGACCGCGCCACCTCATGCTCTCGGGCGTCGGCATGGAGCCGGAGGGCACGATCCCGCACCTCCTCTTCATGATGTTCCAGGGCACCTTCGCCGCCATAACGGTGGCCCTCATAACAGGGGCCGTGGTGGAGAGGATGAAGTTCTGCGCCGTAGTCGCCTTCGGGCTCCTCTGGGCGACGCTCGTCTACGACCCCCTCTGCCACTGGGTCTGGGGCGGAGGATGGCTCTCGGAGCTCGGCGTCCTCGACTTCGCCGGCGGGATGGTGGTCCACATAAGCTGCGGCGTGTCGGCCCTGGTGGCGGCCCTGGTCCTGGGACCGCGAAAGGGCTACCCCAGGGAGGCCATGATGCCCCACAACCTGGGCCTCACGGCCGTGGGCATGGGCATACTCTGGTTCGGCTGGTTCGGCTTCAACGCCGGGAGCGCCCTGGCGGCCGACGGCGTCGCCGCCAACACACTTGTGACGACCCACATGGCCGCCTCGATGGGCACGCTCACATGGGTCTTCACCGAGTGGCTCCACAGGGGCAAGCCCACCATGCTCGGCGCCGTCTCCGGGGCCGTGGCCGGACTGGGCTCCATAACGCCGGCGTCGGGCTTCGTCACACCGGCCTTCGCGGTGCTCATAGGACTCGTCGGAGGGCTTGTCTGTTACTGGGCGGTGAGCGTGCTCAAGCCGCGGCTCGGCTACGACGACTCGCTCGACGTCTTCGGCATCCACGGCGTGAGCGGCATCTGGGGGAGCCTCTCCATCGGGCTCTTCGCCTCGGTGGGCGCCGAGGGACTGGTCTTAGGCAACGGGGGACAGCTCCTCAGCCAGCTCACCGGCGTGCTCGTCACCATCGCGCTCTCGGCCGGCGGCACCTTCGCCGTCCTCAAGGTCGTCGACGCGACCGTGGGACTGAGGGTGAGCAGGGAAGAAGAGATCGAGGGGCTCGACCTCTCTCAGCACGGCGAGAGCGGCTACACCTTCTGAATCTACACCGGGACCCCGGAAAGAAGGGTCCCCCTACGATACAACGGCGTATCGTATTACATGGAAAAGGCAAAGGCGCCTTTCCCGCACCGCCTCCAGAAACGGTGGGGAAAGGCGCCTTTTTTTGCGGGCTCCTTGAAGGTTCCACGGCACATCGGCCGCCGGGAGGGGCGGCGCTTAACGAAGAGAGGGAGGTAGAGGGAGATGAAGAAAGTCGAGGCGATCATCAAGCCGTTCAAGCTCGACGACGTGAAGAAGGCCCTGAACGACATCCACATCGAGGGTCTCACCGTCTCGGAGGTAAAGGGCTTCGGCCGGCAGAAGGGCCACACCGAGCTCTACAGGGGGGCCGAGTACACCGTCGACTTCCTGCCGAAGCTCAAGCTCGAGGTGGTCACCACCGACGACCAGGCGGCAAAGGTCGTGGAGGCCATCATCGAGTCGGGCCGCACGGGAAAGATAGGCGACGGCAAGGTCTTCGTCATCGACGTGGACGACGCCGTGAGGATCCGCACCGGCGAAAGGGGCGAGAGCGCGCTCTGATGGCGTGGCGAAGTATTGAAAATCCCTGGGAGGTAGGAAAGAAATGATGAAACAGACCGCAAAGACGCTGTTGTCCACCCTTTTCCTTACACTGCTGCCGGCGCTCGCCGCCGCCGAGGAGGCGCCGGCCATAGACACGGGCGATACGGCGTGGATAATCGTAGCCACGGCGATGGTAATGGTCATGACGCCCGGTCTCGCGCTCTTCTACGCCGGCATGGTGCGCAAGAAGAACGTGCTCGGCACGATCATGCACAGCTTCTTCATGCTCTGCCTCGTGAGCGTGCAGTGGGTGCTCTGGGGCTACACCCTCGCCTTCGGGCCCGACGTGGCGTCGGTGGTGGGCGGGCTCGCCCACCTGGGGCTCGCCGGCGTGGGAGGCGAGCCCAACGGCACGATCCCGCACCTGGTCTTCATGATGTTCCAGGGGACCTTCGCCATCATAACGGTGGCGCTCATCTCCGGCGCCTTCGCCGAGAGGATGCGCTTTTCGACCTTCGTGGTCTTCGGCCTTCTGTGGACCACCTTCGTCTACGACCCGGTCTGCCACTGGGTATGGGGCGGCGGATGGATAGGCGAGATGGGCGCGCTCGACTTCGCGGGCGGCACGGTCGTTCACATAAGCTCGGGCGTGTCGGCCCTGGTGGCGGCCGTCGTCATGGGCAAGCGCAAGGGCTACCCCAACGAGGCCATGCCTCCCCACAACCTGCCCATGACGGTGCTCGGCACGGCGCTCCTGTGGTTCGGCTGGTTCGGCTTCAACGCCGGAAGCGCCCTGGCGGCCGACGCCATAGCGGCCACGGCGCTTGTGGCCACCAACACGGCCGCCGCGGCCGGGGCCCTGGGCTGGACGTTCGTCGAGTGGGCCCAGCGGGGAAAACCGACGGTGCTCGGCGCCGTCTCCGGCGCCGTGGCCGGGCTCGTGGGCATAACCCCGGCGGCCGGTTTCGTGGGTCCCGTATCGTCGATCATCATTGGCCTGGGCGCCGGCGTGCTCTGCTACATGGCCGTGAGCCTGGTAAAGCCGCTTCTCGGCTACGACGACTCGCTCGACGTCTTCGGCATCCACGGCGTGGGCGGCATCTGGGGCGCCATAGCCACCGGACTCTTCGCCTCCGTGGGCGCCGAGGGGCTCTTCTTCGGCAATCCGGCCCAGCTCATGCCCCAGATAGCTGGCGTCGTCGCCACCATCGTCTACGCCGGTGTCGTGAGCTTCATAATCCTCAAGGTGCTCGACGCCGTAATGGGCCTGAGGGTCGACGCGGAAGAGGAAACCATGGGGCTGGACATCACCCAGCACGGCGAGAGCGGTTACACGAGCTGACACTCGACGACGAGTCTTCTCACCGGGCGGCGGGGGACGAAGCTGTCCCTTCGCCGCCCACCCTCCCTGCATGAAGCAGCAGTCAGCGCCGACCCTTCATGTAAACCGTCAAGGAAGTTCCGTATTATTCCACCGAGGGAACCCGTTGAAAGACGGTCGCAGACCCCACGGTTCCCCCGGATTCACTCCAGAGACTTTTTATTTGATCTTAGAGCCGCGTTGGTTCTCATGTTCGCCGGGGAAACGAGGTTCTTAAGCCCCGGTTAAAAGTCTTTGAAGAGGCATTCCGGCCATGCCTGCGGTCCCCGGGAGGTTCGCCCCGCGCCGGACGGGATTTTTTACGCCCTTGCGGGGCGAACCTCCCGGGGGCCGCAGCCTTTCGAAGAGACGATCAACACAAGGGGCCGGTACTTTCAAAACCTTTCGGAGCATGACTATGAAGGTCATAAACGACAACACGACGCGGAGGAAGTTCCTGAGCACAGCCTTCATGGGCTTCGGCCTCGTCTTCGGTCTCGGCACCCTCATGGTGCGTTTCGTCCAGTTCCTCGTGCCCGAGGCGCGGAAGAAACGCTCCAGCGAGATACTCATAGGGCGGGTGAGCGACTTTGACGAAGGCGGCGTAAGCAACCTCGAGGTCTCCAACAGGATGATCGCCCTCGTCAGGACCGGCGGGGGCTTCACGGCCTTTTCGCGCCGGTGCACGGACCTCGGATGTCTCGTGAGCTGGGACCAGGGACGGAAACAATTCGTCTGCCCCTGCCACCAGGGCGTCTACGACGCCGACGGCGAGGTCGTATCGGGACCGCCGCCGCGGCCGCTCGACCGCTACGACGTGAAGGTGGACGGCGACTACATCTACATCAATATCATGGAGGCGTAAGTGGAAGAGGCGGCAGCACTGCGGGAGGAGAAGAAACCGGGCCTGAAGGACCGTATAATCGACCTCATCCAGGAGGACGTGCCCGACCACCTGAACGGCTTTGTCTACTGCATGGGGGCGACACCGCTTGTCATGTTCGTCGTGGCCGCGGCAACGGGCATACTCATGACCTTCTACTACATACCCTATCCAGGCAGGGCCTACGAGAGCGTAAAGCTCATAACCGAGGGCGTGTACCTGGGGTGGTTCGTGCGCGGACTCCACAAGGTGTCGATAAACCTGATGATCTTCACCCTGCTGCTCCACATGATACGGGTCTTCGTCACGAGGGCCTACAGCGGAGGCGAGGCCAAGTGGCTCGCCGGGGCGGCGGTCTTCTTCACCACACTGGCCATGGGCTTTACGGGCTACAGCCTCGTCTACGACCAGGTCTCCTACTGGGGCATGACGGTGGTGCTCAACATGCTTGCCGAGATACCGCTTGTGGGACCGCCGACGGCGTACCTGCTGCGCGGAGGGGCCGAGGTCTCGGAGCTCACGCTCCTGCGCCTCTACGACCTCCACACAAAACTCCTGCCCCTGGTGCTCGTGCTGCTCGTGGCGGGCCATATACTGGTGGTGCGCTACCTCGGTTTCGCAAGGATCGAGGGCGAGGAGGAAAAGGTCCACCCCTTCTATCCCGATCACCTGCTCAAGACCGGCCTCGTGGCCGTGGCCCTTCTGCTCTTCATGGTCAACATAGTCATGATCTACCCGCCCGAGCTCGGCCCGCCGGCCGACCCGCTCGAGGTGGCAAACAACGTGGCGCCTCCATGGTACTTCTCGGCGCTCTACAGGTGGATAAGCCTCGCCCCGCGGGGGCCCGCGCTCTTTTCCATACTCGTCTTCTACACGGGACTCGTCGTATATCCCTACATCGATGGCTTTCTCCGCAATCGGGGCTATAATATGTACAGAGTGAACGCAGCCGTGGCGACGGCGGCCATACTCTTCTTCACGGCGCTTACACTTGCTCAGGCCTTCGCATAGGAAGACTCGGACCGATTACCCTGAGGGAACCTTTTTGTAAAAAGGTTCCCTCAGACTCCCTCCAAAAACTTTTAATGCGGGTTGGTTTCCCCCTGTTTTGCTATGCAAAACAGGGGGAAACCAACCCGTATTGAAAGTCTTTGAAGGGGGTCTGGGGGAAACTTTCTACAGAAAGTTTCCCCCAGGGCAATAAATCAGGGTTTCTCCGGCGGGGTGTTTTCAAAGAACGAGGGGGTTGATTGAAATGAAGCTGAAGGATTCGGAACTGATAAAGTACGTCATAGGACTTCTGAGCCTCATCCTCTTCGCGGCTCTCACGGCCGTGGGCTACGTGGAGGTGAAGGCGAGGAGCGGCAAGAGCGACTACTACGTGTCGGCCAAGAACCAGGACTGCATCGACTGCCACCTGAAGAAATCGGTGGGCGAGGGCGGCATCCGCGACTGGATGGAGAGCCGCCACGCCGCCAAGGGCATAGGCTGTTTCGAGTGCCACGGCGCCGACAAGGAGGACGCCGACGCCTTCGAGCACGAGGGCGACTACATCGCCGTGGTGGTGACGCCCAAGGACTGCGCCCGGTGCCACAAGACCATAAGCGAGGAGTTCCAGGCCTCGCGCCATGCCGGGGCCGCGGGCTTCATAGACTCGCTCGACAACGTGCTCGGCAACATCATCGAGGGGCCGGCGGCCGCCGACTCTGGCTGCCGCCAGTGCCACGGCAGTGTTGTGCGGGTTCTCGAGGACGGAAGGCTCGATCCCGCCACGTGGCCGAACTCGGGCATGGGGCGCATAAACCCCGACGGCTCAAAGGGCTCGTGCTCGGCCTGCCACGGCCGCCACCGCTTCTCCAAGGCCCAGGCCCGCCAGCCCGAAAACTGCGGCAAGTGCCACATGGGCCCCGACCACCCGCAGATCGAGATCTACAACGAGAGCAAGCACGGCATCCTCTACAGGGCCAACATCGACGACATGAACCTCGACAACCCCAAGGAGAAGTGGATAGCGGGCCGGGACTACCAGTACCCCACCTGTGTCACCTGCCACATGAGCGCCACAGACTCGCAGCCGCTCACACACGACGTGGGGAAACGCATCTCCTGGACCCTGCGTCCCGAGGTCTCCATAAAGCTCGACGACTGGGAGAAGAAGCGCAAGGCCATGAAGGATGTCTGCACCTCATGCCACTCGCCCGAGTACGTGGACAACTTCTACGTCCAGTACGACTCGGTCGTCACGCTCTACAACGAGAAGTTCGGCCGTCCGGCCAAGGAGGCGATGGAGAAGCTGCGCTCCTCGGGCAAACTGACGCCCACGCCCTTCGACGAGAAGATCGAGTGGACCTACTTCGAGCTCTGGCACCACGAGGGGCGCCGGGCCCGCATGGGCGCGTCCATGATGGGTCCCGACTTCACCCAGTGGCACGGCTTCTACGAGGTGGCCAAGCACTTCTACAACGAGTTCATCCCCGAGCTGCGGGAGCTCGACCCGGCGCTGGCCTACACGCTCCTCTCGGCCGACGAGCATCGCTGGCGCCAGGGGCTCTCCAGGGAGCAGATAGAGAAGACCATCGACTTCTACAGGAAGAGGTACAGCCAGTGACGGGGGAGGTGAGATGGAGCGGGGGCCGCGGGGCCTGCGGAGACGGTCCCCGCGCGGCGGATCAGAAAAGCAGGGGCGGCGGTCCTACAGGCCGCCGCCCTTCCTTATGTATATCCTCACGGTCGAGTCCTCCTCGACAAGACCGAGCAGTTCGTTTCCCGTGGCCTCGGCCCAGCGGGGCAGATCGCGCTTCGAGATGAGATCGTCGGTAAGCACTTCGATCACCTCGCCGCCGGCCATGGACTCGAGGGCGAGCGAGGTCTTGACCGAGGGCATGGGGCAGCAAAGCCCGCGCGCATCGAGCCTTCTCGCCACGTCACAGCCCTCAGGCCTCCTCATATCCATCTTCCCGTTCATATCCGCGTTCATAATAAATCAGAGCTTCCTTAAGTCTTTAGAGGGGCCCCGGGCAGACGCGGCTCCCATGGCCCCAGGTAAGTTCCCGCCGAGAGCTCAGATGAAGAGATTCACGTCCGAGCACGCCGCCTTGTCCAGGTAGCTCACGGCGCCTATGACCTCCTGGCACTGGTCTATGAAGTCCTCGGGCGAGAGCCCCATGACGGTCATGCTCATCTCGCAGGGGTAGAGCTTGACTCCCATGGCGTGGGCCATCTCTATGAACTCCGGGAGCGTAGGCACCTTGCTGCGCGCCATCATGGCCTTGAACATGGCCGGCCCTGCTCCGAGCATGTTGAGCTTCGAGGTGGCGAGCCTGCGGGCGTGACCGTAGTTCATGATGGAGAGCATCTTCTGCATCCAGTTGCGCCCCTTCAGGAGCCCGCCCTTCTTCCTTATGACATTCAGTCCCCAGAAGGTGAAGAACAGGTTCACCTCCATGCCCATCGACGCCGCCGACGTGGCGATTACGAAGGCGGCTATGGCCTTGTCCATCTCGCCGCTGAAGACGACGATGGTCACCGCTTTCTTCTTTTTCTTAGCGCTACCTTCTTCCATATCCGTCACCACTGCTGGAGTGCGGCCCCTTCCCCTCCGCTATCGGCCCCGTCACAGCCCGGCGGTGTCGGTTATTATACCTGTATCGGAAAGGAATTTCAAGGGGTTCCCGGTCCGCCCGCTCCCCTTATGAGCACGCCGGCCTTCTCGTAGCGCACGTCGGCGCCATCCCTGACGAGCACGCCGTTTATGAGCACGTACTCTATACCCTCGGAGTAGCTCATGGGGCGCTCCACCGTCGCCCGGTCGCGGATTCGCGCCGCGTCGAAGACGACTATGTCGGCGTCCATGCCGACGCGAAGCCTCCCCTTGCGCTTCATGCGGGGGGCCACGCCCTCGAGCAGCCTCGCGGGCTCTACGGTCATCTTTGAAAGGGCCTCCATCAGGGTGAGCGCCCCCTTCTCCCTCACATAGACGCCGATGGTGCGTGAAAAGCAGCCCGCGCCCCTGGGGTGAGAGTTGCCGTTGCTCTTTATGAGGCCGTCCGAGCCTATCATGACCCAGGGGGCGGCAAGGGCCCTGAGCACGTCGGCCTCGGGTATGGCGTAGGCCACGGCCAGCTTGTCGGAGCGGCGGTAGCGCCTGAAGCTATCCTCGTCGAGGCGCTCGCCGCTGCCCGATATCTGGAGGTCTCCGTAGTCGATGCGGAAGCGCCTGCGCCAGCCCGGGTCGAAACGGGCGCTCGAAAGGTAGGTGGCCCAGTAGGTGTAGGGGTAGACACATGCCGTCACGTCGAGTCCATCGGCCCTGGCCGCCTCTATCTGGGCCGCCGTCTCGTCCATGGTGAAGGTGCCGCCCGTGCTCGTTATGTGGTGGATGTGGACCGAGGCTCCGGTGTCGCGGGCAAGGCGCAGGGCCTCGGCCACGGCCTCGCGGTTCGTGCCCGGAGGGTCGGGGTCCGAGTAGCGAAGGTGCATGAAGCAGGGGGCCTTGTAGCGGGCCGCCACGGCGCAGAGGGGCCGTATCTCCTCGTACGTCGCCCCGGGCGTGTATTCGAGGCTGAAGGAGACGCCCAGGGCTCCGGCCGCCATGGCGGCCTCGACCTTCTCGACCATGCGGGCCGTCTGGGCGGCCGTGGCCGCCGTGTAGCGGTCGGGAACACCCACGGCCGAGCGCAGGAAGTGGTGGCTCACGGCGCTCCCGTAGTTCAGCATCTGCCCGCCGCGCCCCTTTTCGGCGGCCCAGATGCCGAAGTCTATGGTGCCGCCGTGGAGCGTGAGGCTCGTGGTCACGCCGTCGGCCGCCTTGAAGAGGCTCATCGTGTAGTAGGGACCGTAGGACTGGATGTCGATGAAGCCGGGGGCCACCACAAGCCCCGCCGCATCGAGCACCCTGCGCCCCCGCAGCGGACCCTTGCTCAGCGCCGCCACGACCCCATCCCTTATGCCCACGTCGAGCTCTTCCACAAGGCCGCTCTCCGGGTCCATTACCGTGCCGCCCGAGATGACCGTGTCATAGAGGGGCGCGTCCTCATCGGCGACGGCCGCCGTAAAGAGGGCGGGCGCCGAGAGGAGGAGGGCGAACAGCGTTGCGAGAAGACGACGCTCCGGTGGCGCGCTGATCATGAGAGTTCTCCCTTCATATGGCCGATCATATGACGGCGGGGCTTCCCCTTTCAAGCGCTCTTTCCTCCCTGTCCCCCCGTAGCGGTAAAGACCTCCGCTCTTTCGCCGAAGATAGTAGAGAGGAGACGGCCCCGCCGGGCCGCAAAAGCAGGAGGAAGATGCGGTGAAGAAGATACCCCTGAGTGAACTGAAGGTGGGCATGTACGTGACCGCCATGGACAGCGACGACGACTCCGTCGCGCCGGCGCGCAGCCGCAACCTCCTCATACGCAGCCAGGCCGACATCGACGCCCTGGAGGCCCAGGGGCTGGTCCACATATACGTCGAGTCCGTCATAGACGAAGAGAGCCTCGACATGGCGGTCCTCGTCGGCGAGGAAGAAGAGCCGGCGGTCATGGAAGACGCCCTGGCCGCCGCCGAGCCCGCCCGCAGCGAACCAGAGATCATCGACACGGCGCCCTTCGAGGAGGAGATAGAGACGGCCCGCACCATAAGGGAAGAGGCCGTGGGCCTGGTGAGGGAGTTCATGGAGGAGGCCAGGTCGGGGCGGGCCATAGACACCTACAAGGTGCAGCTCACCGTGGAGGACATGGTGGACAGCATCTTCCGCAACCACGCGGCGCTGACGAGCCTTGCAAGGCTGAAGAGCTTCGACGAGTACACCTTCGTCCACTCGGTGAACGTGGCCATCCTCGCCATATCGGTGGGCCGGTACGCCGACCTCTCCCGCTACGAGATATTCGAGCTCGGCATGGGGGCGATCCTCCACGACATCGGCAAGACACGGCTTCCCGAAAGGCTGCTCAACAAGCCGACCATACTGAACGACGAAGAATTCAGGGAGATGAAGCGCCACCCCGAGCTCGGCGTCGAGCTGCTCGAGGCGTCCAAGGACATAACCGAGACGGCCCTCGACGTGGCCAACCACCATCACGAGCGCCACAACGGCAGCGGCTACCCCGGAAACCTCAGGGGCGACGACATCCACCCCTTCACCCGCATCGTCTCGGTGGCCGACGTCTACGACGCCATGACGAGCAAGCGTGTCTACCAGCGGCGCTACACCCCCCACGAAACCCTGCGCACCATGTTCAGAAACAGGGGCAAACACTTCGATCCCGAGACGGTGGACACGCTGGTGCGGTGCCTGGGCATCTTCCCCATAGGCAGCCTCGTGACGCTCAACACCGGCGAGATAGCCATGGTGAAGTCCTTCGACCGCCGCGAGATGCTGCGGCCCCGCGTCATCATACTCTACGACATGGACTGGAAGCCGCTTCTGAGCCGCCGCGAGGTGGACCTTCGCAAAAGAGACGACCTGCGCATAACGGGGTTCGTCGATCCTGGCCAGTTCGGCTTCAACGTGGACGACATCCTCTGAGCCCTCCCTTCCCGCGGGCCTCTGCGCCCGCGGCGTTCAACCCTTCACCGAGCCGGCCGTGAGTCCCCTTATAATCCTGCGCTGGAAGGCCAGCACCACGGCGACGAGCGGCAGCGTGGCCACCACCGAGGCCGCAGCTATCTCGCCCCAGGGCATGGTGAACTCGCCGGGAAAGAGCGCGATGCCCACGGGCAGGGTCTGCATGGCCGGGTCGGTCATGATGAGCAGCGCGAAGAAGAACTCGTTCCATGCGTAGATGAAGACGAGTATGGAGGCCGTGAAGACGCCCGGCGCCGAGAGCGGCAGCACGACCCGCACGAGCGCCCCCAGGCGCGTACAGCCGTCCATGAGCGCCGCCCGCTCGAGCTCCCGGGGAAAATCGCGGAAAAAGGCCGCCATGAGCCACACGGCAAGGGGCAGCGTGAGCGAGACGTAGGGAACGACGAGCCCCTGGTAGGTGTTGAGCCATCCCGCCCACCGCAGGATGCGCCATACCGGTCCGGCTATCGATATCTGGGGGAACATGGAGACGGCGAGCACGAGAGCGAAGAGCAGGCGCCGCCCCTTCATGGAGGTGCGCGCGAAGGCGTAGCCCGCAAGGACGGCCGCGGTCATTGAGAGAGCCGTCGTCGATGCGGCCACCACGACGCTGTTCGCCAGATAGGCGCCGAGGTCCCGCGAGCCGAAGACCGACACGTAGGAGCGGAGCGAGAAGTCGGGCACGATGGAGGGCGGTATGGCCGTCACCTCGCCCGCGCTCTTGAGCGAGGTCAGAAGGAACCATACGAAGGGAAAGAGGCTCAGCGCCGCAAGCGCGAGCGCAAGGGCGGCGAAGGCCGATCTCGATAGCGCGCCCCTCACGGGCGGCGCTCCCCGGAGAGCGCCGCCGGGGCGACGAACCGCACGTAGAAGAGCGAGACGAGCAGTATGACCACGAATATGAAGGTCGACACGGCCGAGCCGTAGCCCATGTCCCCGTAGGCGAAGAGCTGCTTGTAGCCGTAGAACTGGAGCACGCTCGTCGAGTCGGCCGGCCCTCCCTGGGTCATGACGAAGACGAGGTCGAAGACCCGGAAGGCGTCGATGGTGCGGAAGAGCAGCGCCACGAGGAGCGCCGGGCGCAGCAGCGGAAGCGTTATGAGCCTGAAGCGCCGCCACGGTCCGGCACCGTCGAGCGCCGCGGCCCTGTAGAGGTCGTCGTCGATGGCCTGAAGCCCCGCAAGGATTATGAGGGCCGCAAAGGACGAGGTCTTCCATATGTCGGCTATCATGACGGCCGCAAGGGCGCTCGCCGGGTCGGCGAGCCAGGCCCGGTAGAGCTCGGTGGAGGGACCGTAGAGGACGTAGTTCACGAAGCCGTAGCGGTCGTTGAAGAGCAGGCGCCACATCTGGGAGGCCACCACCGTGGGCAGGGCCCACGGCACGAGCACGGCGGCCCGGAATATGCCGCGCCAGCGGAAGGACTCGTTCATCACCAGCGCCGTGACGAGCCCCGCCCCAAGCTCGACGGCCGTGGTGACGGCGACGAAGATAAGCGTCACGGCCAGCGAAGACCACATGGCGCCGTCACGCCACAAAAGGACGTAGTTTTCAAGCCCCACGAAGTCCTCGCCGAGCCACGGCATGGTGAGCACCATCCTGTGCAGACTCAGCCGGACCGTTTCGAGCGCCGGATAGAGGGCGAAGACGGCGAGCATCAGGAGCGCGGGCGCCGCCAGAAGGTAACCGAACGCGCTATCCGAAGAAGACCTCCGCAGGGACGTCACCTCCCCTCGTACCGTCAGGGCGGGAAACTTCCGGAAAAAGACGCGCCGGCGCTGTTCCCTCCATAACCGTATCTCGCGGCCAGTGCGGCCGTCTCTTCATCGGCCCTCCGCGCAAGGGAGGCGATGTCGCTTCGCCGGTCCGAGAGCGCGCTGCTGAAGTATTTCTGGAGGATGTGAGAGAGCGCCGTGTAGTAGGGCGTCCTCGGTCTCGGCGAGGCGTTCTCGAAGACTTCCCGCAGGGCGGCGAAATGGGGGTTGCGCTCCAGCACCTCGGGGTCCGCGTAGAGGCTCCGTCTCGCGGGCGGCACACCGGCCCTCAGGGCGAAGAACTTCTGCATGCGCTCTCCGGTCATGAACTCGACGAACCGCCAGGCAAGCTCCACGTTCCTCGAGAAGCTGCTCACGGCCATGTGCCAGCCGCCGAGGGCGGCGACGGCCCCGCCGTCCTCGAAGGCCGGGAGCGGCGCCACCCCCACCTTTCCGGCCACCTTCGACCTGGCGGGGTTGTTCGCCGCCTCCCAGGCGTAAGGCCAGTTGCGGTGGAAGACGGCCCCTCCCTGAATGAAGAGGTCAAGGGATTCGGGCTCCTGGTAGGCGAGCACCCCGCGCGGCGCCGCCCTCCCCACGAGCTCGTCCCTTGCAAAGCGGACGGCCTCTACGGCCCGCGGGGCCGAGAGAAAGGTCCTCCCGCTCGCCGCGTCGAAGAGACGGGCGCCGCCGGAGAGGATGATCTCCTGCATGTTGCAGACGAGACCCTCGTACTGCTTGAACTGGGCCGAATAGCCGTAGAGGTCGGGGTCCTTCTCGCCGGCCCTTATGGCTTCGGCCTGGCGCACGAGCTCCGGCCACGTGCGCGGCGGCTCGAAGCCGTAGCGCCGGAGCAGGTCCTTTCGGTAGTAGAGCAGCCCGCCCGAGATGTAGAGCGGCACGCCGTAGATCCCGCCCCTGTAAGTGTCGGCCTCGACGGCGGCCTCGAAGAAAGGGGCGCGCCTGTCCGGCGTGAAGAACTCGTCGAGACGGAGGGCCCAGCCGGCCGAGGCGAACTCATGGGGCCAGACCACGTCCATCAGGAACACATCCACCGAAGGGTCGCGGTTTTTCAGCTTCTGGGCGAGCAGGTCGTGGTATACGGTCGAGGAGTGGGGGGCTATCTCGCGCACTACGCGCACCCCGGGATTCTCCCGCTCGAAGAGCGCTATGGCCTCGTCCCATACCTCGGGCTGGTTGGGCTTCCACGAGACGAAACGAAGAAGCCGCGCGCCGTCCTCTCCCTCTGTGCAGCCGGCGGCCGCGATGAGCACGGACAGCGCCGGGACGAGGAGAGCGGCCCACTGGAAGACCGCCCGCATGGCGCAACTCACAGGCCTCACCTCCGGGCCGCCGGACCGGAGCAGACTCCGGGGGAAACTTCCCGTGTTTTTCATGGCGGTCCCCGGGAGGTTCGGCCCGCGCCAGGCGGGTCCTGTTACGCCTTTGCGGCCCGAACCTCCCGGGGACCGCCCCGCGGAATGCACCGCAGCTCTGAGAGCAAATAAGAGGCAGGCTCCGATTCATTACCATGAGGGAACCTTGTTGTAAAGGGTCATGGGCCCACGGTTCCCTCAGTGCAATAAATCAGAGTTTCCCCTGGATCAGCGTCCCTGAGTGAGCGAGACTATGCGGCCCCGCGTGAGGTCGTAGCACGACATCTCGACCTTGACGTCCACGCCGGGGAAGAGGTGGCGCGTTATGCGCCGCGAACGGCCGGCCACCCTCGCGAGCACCTGCTCGCCGTTTGCGAGCCTGACGGTATAGAAACTGTTGCCCTTGCTCTTCTCTATCGTGCCCTCTGTGACGACGAGGTCTTCTTTTCCCTGTTTCATCGCCGCTGTCCTCCGTTGTCGCCGCCTTGCGGACCCTTCGCAGCTCGCTGCGAAAAAGACCCGGCTCACCTTAGCCGGGCTCTTCTCCATCGGCGATCACTGCGCTCATGTTAACAGAGTCGCCCGAGATTTGCAAGCTTCTCTACGGACTTTCACGGCCGGGGAGGGCCGGCGCAACCAGGGGGGCGAAAGGGACACCCCTGCGGCAAGGCACCCCGCCGGTCAACACCCTTGACCGGGACCCTCCGGCCATGTTACCGTTCTTCCTCGACAATGCGCGTTCGCCGGGGAGGAAGCCCAGAGAGCCCTCCCCCGCAACTTCACCGAAACGTCCCGGGGTCTGATGGAGGCGCTGAGCGAGAAGAAGAACAGAGGCGCCGCAGCGCTTGCGGCGGCGCTCTTTGTGCTTGGGCTGACCGCCGTCGCCGGCGCCTGCACGCCCAACCATCCCTACCGGCCCGAAGAGCGGGGCGCCAACATCTTCTACACCAGCTTCGCCGAGCCGCCCAAGCACCTCGACCCGGCGCGCTCCTACAGCTCCAACGAGTACGACTTCCTCGCCCAGATCTACGAGCCTCCCTTCCAGTACCACTACCTCGACCGTCCCTACCGCCTCGTTCCCCTCTCGGCCGAGGAGGTGCCGCAGCCGGTCTACTACGACGCATCGGGCAAGGCGCTTCCGCCCGACGCGCCGGCCGGGCTCGTGGCCCGCGCCGTCTACGAGATAAAGGTGAAACGGGGGATCTTCTACCAGCCCCACCCGGCCTTCGCCCTCGACGAGGAGGGCCGTCCCCGCTACATGGACCTCACCGACGAGGACGTGGAAGACATAGAGGAGATCGGGGACTTCGAGCACACCGGAACGCGCGAGCTCACGGCCGACGACTTCATCTTCCAGATAAAGCGCCTTGCCGACCCGCAGCTCCACAGCCCCGTGCTCTCCATACTCGAAGAATACATCCTCGGCCTCTCGGAGTACGCACAGGCGCTGCGGGCCGAACTCGAGGAGACGAGAAAGAGGCGCAGGGAAGCGGCGGGGGCGGCCTACAACCGTCTCGCCGACGAGATGCGAAACCCCATACGCCTCGATTACGACAAGTTCGAGCTCCCGGGGGTGGAGAAGGTCGACTCCCACACCTACAGGATAATACTCAAGACCAAGTACCCCCAGTTCCTCTACTGGCTCGCCATGCCGTTCTTCTCGCCCGTGCCCCGGGAGGCCGTGCGATTCTACAAACAGGGTCCTCTCCAGGAGCGAAACATCACCATAGACCGCTTCCCCGTCGGCACGGGCCCCTACCGCATTGAGACCTACAACCCCAACATGGAGATAGTGCTCGCAAGGAACGAGAACTTCCACGGCGAGAGTTACCCCGGAACCGGCGAGGTAGGCGACGGCGCGGCGGGACTGCTCGACGACGCGGGCAGACCGCTTCCCTTCGTGGACCGCATAGTCTTCAAGCTCGAAAAGGAGGCCATCCCCCGGTGGAACAAGTTCCTCCAGGGCTACTACGACAACTCCGGCATCACGTCCGACAGCTTCGACCAGGCCGTTACACTCACGGCCGAGGGCAAGGCCGCGCTCACGGGCTTCATGAAGGACAAGGGCATACGGCTCATCACGTCGGTGCGGCCCTCGACCTACTACATAGGGTTCAACATGCTCGACGACGTGGTGGGCGGCTACGGCGAGGAGAAACGGAAGCTGCGCCGCGCCATAGCCATCGCCCTCGACTACGAGGAGTACATCGAGATATTCAACAACGGACGCGGCATCCCGGCCATGGGCCCCCTGCCGCCCGGCATCTTCGGCTACATCGAGGGCCGCGAGGGGATCAACCCCTACGTCTACGACTGGGACGAGCAAAGGGGCGCGCCGGTGCGCAAGTCCATCGACGAGGCCAGAAGGCTGCTGGCCGAGGCCGGATATCCCGGCGGCCGCGACAGGGAAGGAAGACCCCTCATCATCACATTCGACAACGCCTGGACCGGCCCGGACTCGGCCTCGCTCATCAACTGGTACATAAACAGGCTCAAGCTGCTCGGCATCCAGCTCGAGAACCGCACGACCGACTACAACCGCTTCCAGGAGAAGATGCGCAAGGGCAACTTCCAGATCTTCAGCTGGGGATGGAACGCCGACTACCCGGACCCGGAAAACTTCTTCTTCCTGCTCGTCGGCGCAAACGGCAAGGTGAAACACCAGGGCGAGAACGCGGCTAACTACGAGAACCCGGAGTTCGACAGGCTCTTCGACGAGATGAAGGCCATGGAGAACTCGCCGCGGAGACTGGAGATCATAAGACGCATGACCGATATCGTGCGCCGCGACGGCCCCTGGGTATGGGGCTTCCACCCCGTGGCCTTCTCGCTCGTCCACGGCTGGGTGGGCAACGTCAAGAGCAACCCCATGGCCAACAACACGATGAAGTACATAAAGATCGACGGCAGGGCGCGCGAGGAGCTGCGCTACAGGTGGAACCGCCCCAACCCCTGGCCCCTGGCGGCCGCGGCGGCCGTCCTCGTGGCGGGGTCGCTTCCGGCCGTGCTGTCGGTGAAGAGAAGGATGGGGCTCTGAGAAGATGCTTGCCTACATCATAAGACGCATACTCTACGCCGTTCCCATAATCATAGGCGTAAACCTCCTGACGGCGCTTCTCTTCTTCTACGTCAACACGCCCGACGACATGGCGCGCAAGATACTGGGCGAAAAGCACATAACCAGGGAGGCCATAGAGAACTGGAAGCGCGACAACGGCTACAACCTGCCGCTCTTTGTGAACACCGCCGAGTCGGGACTCGCCGTCGTGACCCAGACCATCTTCTTCCAGAAGTCGGCGCCGCTTCTGTGGTTCGACTTCGGGAAGTCGGACCGCAACAACATCGACATAGGCGCGGAGATAAGAAAACGGATGTGGCCGAGCCTTAAGATATCGATCCCCATCTTCATAATCGGCATCCTCACCAACCTCACCTTCGCCATGATAGTGGCCTACTTCCGCGGCACCTACCTCGACGTCTGGGGCGTGGTGCTCTGTGTCGTCATGATGAGCATATCGGCGCTCTTCTACATCATAGGGGGCCAGTACCTGCTCGGCAAGGTCCTCAGGCTCTTCCCCATATCGGGCTACGACACGGGGCTATTCTCGGTGAAGTTCGTCGTCCTGCCCGTCATAATAGGCATAATAAGCTCGCTGGGCGGAGGCGTGCGTTTCTACAGGACGGTCTTCCTCGAGGAGATAAACAAGGACTACATAAGGACCGCCAGGGCCAAGGGACTCTCCGAGGGGACCGTGCTCTTCAAGCACGGCCTCAAGAACGCCATGATACCCATACTGACCAACGTGGTCGTCTCCATACCGTTCCTCTTCTACGGAAGCCTGCTGCTCGAGGCCTTCTTCGCCATACCGGGTCTGGGCAGCTTCACCATAGACGCCATCCAGTCCCAGGACTTCGCCATAGTGAGGTCCATGGTCTACCTGGGCTCCATACTCTACATCGCGGGACTCGTCATGACCGACATAAGCTACACGCTCGTGGACCCGCGCGTAAGGCTCCAGTAGGTGTCGTCCATGCCCGTAGTGCTCGCTACAGACATGATAGTATTCGTCCTCTTCGCCGTGCTCCTCTACATGGCCGTCGCGGGACGTTCGAGCGAGCGTCTGCGCGAGCTCTGGTCCGATCTGCGAAGGAACAGGCTCGCCGTGATCTCCATGGCCGTACTCTCGCTCTACGCCCTCGTGGCTCTGGCCGACTCCATAAGGTGGCGCGACCCCGTGCTCGATGAAGAGGGAAGGCCCGCGGTGAGCGCCCAGGGCGATCCCATATACAGCCCCCAGGCCCTCTCGCTCCTGGACCGCATGCTCTGGAAGCTCAGGGTCAACAGGGAAAAGACCTTTTCGGCGCCCCTGGCGACCCGTCTGTTCGTAAAGGAGACGATGAAGCTGCCCGACGGCACGCTCGTGCGCGACTATCCGCCGCTCAGGCACCCGCGAAGCCACCTGCTCGGCACCGACAAGGTGGGCTCCGACGTGCTCCTTGCGGCCGTCAAGGGCATAAGGACCGGTGTCGTCATAGGCACGGGCGCCACCCTCCTCATGATCCCCTTCGCCATACTCTTCGGCGTCACGGCGGGCTACTTCGGCGGCGTCATCGACGACGTCATCCAGTACATATACACAACGCTCGCCTCCATCCCCTCGGTGCTCCTCATCGTGGCCTTCATGCTCATATTCGGCACCGAAGGCTACCAGGGTGGGCTCATAACGGAGAGGGACATATACCTCGGCTTCTTCGTCCCCTTCGACCGCCTCTTCTGGCTCTGCATCATCATGGGGGTGACGTCGTGGACCGACCTGTGCCGTATCATAAGGGGGGAGACGCTCAAGCTGCGCGAACTGGAGTACGTGCAGGCGGCCAGGGCCTTCGGCGTGCGCAACGCCACCATCCTCTACCGCCACATAGTGCCCAACGTGATGCACCTGGTTCTCATAACCATGGTCCTCCAGTTCAGCGGCCTCGTGCTCGCCGAGGCCATACTGAGCTACCTGGGCATAGGCGTGAGCCCCGAGATGGGGAGCTGGGGCAACATGATCAACACGGCCCGCCTCGAGCTGAGCCGCGAGCCGGTCGTATGGTGGAACCTCACGGCGGCCTTCATCTTCATGTTCGGCCTCGTGCTTCCGGCCAACATCTTCGGCGACGCCGTGCGCGACGCCCTCGACCCGCGTCTGCGCGGCGGAAGGCTTTGAGCAAACTCCGCTCTGCCTCGCCATGAGGCGGCCTTCCTCTTGCCGCCGTTGCCCCGAGGGGGCGGTCCCCCGGCACAGCCCCCCAGAGGCAGCCGGCGCGGGCAGCCTGGGGGAAACTTTCTGAAGAAGGGCCATAGGCCCACGTTTCCCCCAGACCCCTTCAAAGACTTTTAACTTGGGCCTAAGAACCTCGCCTCCTTGGACGATCACGAGAGCCGACGCGGCTCGAAGAGCAAATTACTGGAAGAGCGGGTCCTTGAGGATACGGATATGTCCCATCTGAGAAATGAAGATACGGCGCCGGTGATCGAGGTAAGGGATCTCAGGACCTACTTCAGGACACCCGCCGGTACGGCAAAGGCCGTGGACGGCGTCTCCTTCTCCATAAGAGAGGGCGAGACCTTTGCGCTCGTCGGCGAGTCGGGCTGCGGCAAGTCGGTGACGGCCCTCTCCATAATCCAGCTCGTCGCCGAGCCCGCGGGCTTCATAGCGGGGGGCGAGATACTGCTGCGGGGACGCAACATCGTAAAGCTGCCGGAGACCGAGAAGCGCAGGATACGGGGCAACGACATCTCCATGATCTTCCAGGAGCCCATGACCTCGCTCAACCCGGTCTTCACCATAGGCGAACAGATAGCCGAGTCCGTGCGGCTCCACCAGGGCAAGAGCCGCCGCGAGGCGAGGGCGGCGGCCGTGGAGATGCTCGGCAGGGTGGGGCTTCCCGACCCCGGCGCCCTCTACGACGAGTATCCCCACAGGCTCTCGGGGGGGATGCGCCAGCGGGTTATGATAGCCATAGCGCTGGCCTGCAGGCCCGAGCTCCTCATAGCCGACGAACCCACCACCGCCCTGGACGTGACGATCCAGGACCAGATACTGGGGCTCATAAGGGAGCTCCAGCGCGAGCTCCGCACGGCCGTGCTCCTCATAACCCACAACCTCGCCGTCGTCTACCGCAACGCCGGCCGCGTGGGCGTCATGTACGGCGGGAAGATGGTGGAGACGGCCTCCACGGCGGCGCTCTTCAGAAACCCCCTCCACCCCTATACGCTCAAGCTGCTTCGGAGCGTGCCGGGGGCCGACAAACGGGGCGCGGCACTCGACACCATACCGGGCAGCGTCCCGCCGGCCACCGACTTCCCGCCGGGCTGCCGCTTTTCCGGCCGCTGCCACCGCGAGATGAAGGGCTGCGCCGCGGCGGAGCCGCCGCTCGTGGAGGTCGAGCCCGGCCACAGTGCGGCCTGCCACCTCTACGACCGCTCCTTCATGGCCTCTCCCGCGGCCGAGCCCGTGGGCCGCGGGACCGGGGAACCGGCGCCTGCGCCCGTAAACATCCCATTCGCCCGGCGTGACACACTCCTCGAGGTGAGGGGGCTCAGGACCTACTACGCCATAAGGAAGGGACTCTTCAAGCGTGTCGTAGGCCACGTCAGGGCCGTGGACGGCATAGACCTCACGGTGCGCAAGGGCTCGACGCTTGCGCTCGTGGGGGAGTCGGGATGCGGCAAGACGACGGCCGGAAAGTCCATACTGCGGCTCATCGAACCCACGGCCGGCTCCATACGCTTCAAGGGCCGCGAACTGACGGGGCTTTCGCCGGCGCAGCTGCGCCCCTACCGCAGCCTCCTCCAGATAATCTTCCAGGACCCCTACTCCTCGCTCAATCCCCGCATGAAGGTGGGCGACATAATCGAGGAGGGGCTGAAGTCACTGAAACCGGAGATGGACAGGACGGCGAGGCAGGCGAAGGCGGCGGCCGTCATGGAGCGCGTGGGGCTCTCGCCGGAGATGGCCAGGCGCTACCCCCACGAGTTCTCCGGCGGCCAGCGCCAGCGCATAGGCATAGCCAGGGCCCTGGCCGTGGACCCCGAGTTCATCGTATGCGACGAGGCCACGAGCGCGCTCGACGTATCGGTGCAGGCCCAGATACTCAACCTCCTCAAGTCCATCCAGCGCGAGCTCGGCCTCTCCTTCCTCTTCATAACCCACGACCTCGGCGTAGTCGAATACATAGCCGACGAGGTGGCCGTCATGTACATGGGAAAGATCGTCGAGCGGGGGGCTACGGAAGAGATATTCGCCGCCCCCCGTCACTCCTACACCAAGACCCTCCTTGCGGCCGTGCCGAAGATAGGGGGAGCGGAGCGCGCCGCCGACGCGGACTCGTGAGCCCTGCCGTGCCGGCGGCTGAAGATCCCGCGGGGGCCTAAAAAAGAACCGGTATCTGCCGATAAGAAGCCATGGCGCGGCCTTTTCCCCTGCGGCCCTCGAAAGCACAGACACCGGGAGAGACGATGAAGAGGATAACCGGCGACCTCTCGCTCATGCACCTTACGGAACTCGCCCAGTGGGCGGACATGAACTCCAAGACCGGCACGCTCACCATCTCAAACGGCGGCGTATCGAAGAAGTTCTATCTCCAGGAGGGGAAGATCATCTACGTGGCCTCGGGCAAGAGCGGCGAGAGGCTCGGCGAGATACTGGAGGACCGCAATGACGTGGACGCCGAGGCCGTGCGCCGGGCCCTCGAAGTCTCGCGCAGCCTCGGCGTGCCCTTCACGGGTCATCTCATCTCCGAAGGGATCGTCGACATGGCGGGGCTCGAAGCGGCCCTGGTCCAATGCGCCGAGGTCGCCTTCACCGACGCCCTCCACTGGGAGAACGGCACCTTCGAGTTCACTGACGAGGTGCCTGCCGAGGTGGACGACGGTCCCATCAAGCTCAACACCTCTTTCGTGCTCTTCGAGTCGGTGCGCCGCTTCGACGAGGCGAGGAAACGGGTGAGCGACGAGGGGCGGGAGTTCATGGAGCAGCTCCGCGCCGGCCTCGACGAGGGGAGCATCGAGCTCCCTCCGGTGCCCGACATCATGACGAAGATCCACGACATCATGAGGCGCGACGATGCGCCGGTCCGGGAGATAGTGAAGATAATCATGGCCGACCAGATACTCACCTCGAGGCTTCTCCGCGTCGTCAACTCGGCCTTCTACGGCCTCTCCGGCGAGGTGACGTCGCTGCAGCAGGCCGTCGTCTACCTGGGCTTCAAGGCGGTGCTCGGCATCGTGACGGTCCACACCATGAGCGCCGCGACGGCCGCCAACGAGCGCAAGGTGAAGGATGTGCTGCGACACAGCCTCCTTTGCGCCTTCATCGCAAGACGCCTGGCCGAAAGTCTCCGCCTCGACCCGGAAGAGGCCTTTGTCTGCGGGCTCCTCCACGACATAGGCAAGACCCTGCTCTTCAGCCTCAAGGGTCTCGACTGGATCGACGACGACGATATGGACGAGATCGCCGCGCTCTTTCACTGCGAGGCCGGAGGGTTGCTGGCCGCCAGGTGGCGTTTTTCCGATGTGGTGAAGGAGGTGATCGTCCACCACCATGCCCCGGAGAAGACCCCCTCGGAGAGCGCCATGGTGGAGACGGTCTTCCTTGCCGACGCCATGGCCAACGGCAGGGATACGAGCGACACCGCGCTGCGGCTGCGCTCCATAGAGGTCGAGGAGGCTTCGCTGAAGTCGATAGGAGACGAGATGGCCTCGATGAGGGAGATGGTGAACGCCGTCATATGAACCGCCGCATCCCGCACCCACCCCCGCCACACCTCCCCTCCCCCCCACCCACGCCGGGGTTGACCGGGAACGGCGAAACGTTTATAATATCACTGTCGGCGGGACAATCAACAGGTGCTTCCTGAACAATACAGAACGAAACAAGGGAGGTCTTTACATGGGTGACTGCGGAAGCTGCTCTGACGGCGTAGGCGGGCCTTTCTCGGAAGGGCTCGAGCTCGTCGAGTTCGTATACAACGCTCACGGCGGGGCCGTGGCCGGCGCCCCCATACCGAACGGGGGACTCGAAGTGGAGTGCCACGGCTGCGGCGAGCGGTTCCAGATGACCACTTTCGTCTTCAAGTGCCCCAAGTGCGGCGGAGTCCACGCCGTATCGCCGCCGCGCTGCCACGACGCCGCCAACGTCCAGTTCGCCGGCAAGGGCTACAAGCTGCCCGAAGACCGGTAGAAGGAAGCGGCCTTCCGGCCGGCAAACACAAAAGGGGCTTCAACGGCCCCTTTTTTCATGGCCGACGGCCGATTGCCCCCACGGGCCCTTGCGCCGCCGGGAAGTTTCAGGCGGGCGGCCCGCCGCCCGGCCCTTTGAGAACTCCGATGGCGCTGTTGAGCTCGGCGTGGCTTCCGAGCAGAACCACTATGTCGCCCTCCCCTACTACGAAGTCGGGCGGCGGGTTTGTCCTGGCCTCTCCCTTCCTCACCACGGCCATGACCGTGGCGCCCGTGAGCCTCTTTAGATCGATCTCGCCTATGCTCTTGCCCGCCGCGGCGCTCTTTTCGTCCACGTAGAAGGTGTCCATCACACTCGCCTCGAGGACCCGGGTGAGCTCGGCCATGGCTTGGCTCGACATGGAGGGGTTTCTCAGCATGGCGTACCCCTCTTGGCGCACCAGGTCTATCTGGTTCTGTATGATGTTGGCCGGAACGCGGTAGTCCCTGAGCACCCTGGCGAAGATCTCCACGGAGGTCTCGAACTCCTCGGGTATGACCTGGTTTGCCCCGAGGCGGCGCAGCTCCTCCACTTCCTTTATGTAGCGCGTCCTCACGAGTATGGAGAGGTTGGGGTTGAGGTCACGGGCGCTCTTGACGATGCGCCGCGTGGAGAGGGGGTCGTCTATGGCCACCACCAGCATCTGGGCCTTCTCTATGCCCATGCGCCTTAGCATCTCCGGGTGGCTGGCGTCGCCGTAATAGGCACGGTGGCCCGCCTTCTTGGCCTCGCGCACGCGCTCGGGGCTCATGTCCATCACGAGGTAGGCAATCCCCACTTCCTTCAACACCCGCGCGAGGTTGCGGCCGTTGAGACCGTAACCTATTATCACGACGTGGTTGGAGAGCGAGGCCATGCGACGCCGTCCCTCGGCCGAGGCGCCGGCCGCGACGGTGCCGAGAAGACGGGCCGCCGAGAGCGCCGCGGCCGGCGCCCACTGGAATACGAAGGGAGTGGCGGCCATGGTCATTATGGAGACGGCCAGAAGCGTCTGGTATGCGCCGCTGCTCAGTATGCCGTAGTCACGGCCGAGCTTCATGAGTATGAACGAGAACTCACCGACCTGGGCGATGCTCAGGCCGACGATTATGGAGAGCCTCAAGGGGTTTCGCAGCATCTGCCCCACGGCGATGACGATGAAGGCCTTGACGGCCATTACGGCCGCGGCCAGCAGCACCAGTGAGCCCACGTTGTCGAGGAAGTAGCGCGCGTCGAGGAGCATGCCCACCGATATGAAGAAAAGGCTCGCAAAGGTGTCCCTGAAGGGAAGGACCTCGGCCACTATCTGGTTCGAGTACTCGGACTCGGAGATGACAAGGCCGGCGATGAAGGCGCCCATGGCGAGAGAAAGCCCGGCCTCGAAGGCCACCCACGCCGACCCGAGGCATACGAGCACGATGGTGAGGATGAAGACCTCGCGGTTTCTGAGCCTGGCCACATGGTGGAAGAGCGCGGGTATGAGGTACGATGCCGCCGCTATTATGGCGGCTATCATGACGAGGGCCGTTGCCAGCCCCCTGAGCAGCGCGAAGGCGGAAGTCCCCCCCTGCTCCCCCATGCCCTGGACGACCATGACCATGAGCACCACGCAGATGTCCTGGAAGAGCAGTATGGCCACCGACTGGTTGCCGTGCGACGAACTCGCCTCGCCGGAGTCGACGAGCAGCTTCAGCACGATGGCCGACGACGAGAGCGCCACGGCAAAACCGATGACGAGCGCCGCCGGGGTGTCGAGACCGAAGGCCGTCGCCGCGGCAAAGGCCACGGCCATTGTGACCGTCACCTGCAGCCCGCCGCCGAGCAGAGCGGCCCGGCGTATGCTCAGAAGCTTGGTGAGCGAGAACTCGATGCCGATGGTGAAGAGAAGCAGGACGATGCCGATCTCGGCGAGCATCTCGACCTCGCCGTGGGTGGTGACAAGTCCCAGGCCGGAGGGGCCGATGATGATGCCCGTGACGAGAAAACCGATTATCGTGGGCAGGCCCGCCCTGGCGAAGAGGATGCTGATGGGCACCGACACCGCCATGAGCACGGTTATGTCGTGTAAGAGGGGAATGCCTTCCAATGGGTCTCCCTGTGCGCCGCCCATGAAGGCGGGCGGAACGGACGGCCGGGGGGATCAGCCGCCGCCCTTGTCGGCCTTGTCCGCGCCGCCTCCCCCCCCTTCGGGTCTTCCGCCTTCAGCCCCGCCCCCTTCGGCCCCGCCTCCGGGAGAGCCGGATTGCCGCCGGTCGGAGGACTCCTGCTGCGACTCCTTCTGCTCCATGCGCTGCTTAACAAGCGCTATCTCGTCCTCCACCCTCGCCGTCTCCTCCTCGAGACGCCTTATGTCGTCGATTATCCTGCGCACCTCCGTGTTGGAGAGCGGATTCTCCCAGGGAGGTCCGGCCATGTCGTATACCATGCCGCCAAGATCGGCGAAACGCTTCTCCACCTCCCTGTGGAGCGCATAGGCCCGGTAACGGAGCTTGCCTATCCTGGCGTACTCCTCACCCTTCTCGGCCGCTATCTTGGCGCCGTCCTTGACAGCCTCCCAGCCTTCCTCCACAGCCTTTGCAAGGTCGTCCCTCACCTTGTCCCAAAATCCCGACATGACACCCCCTCCTTTTTTAAAGGAAATTCTGAATTATTCCACTGAGGGAACCTTTTTGTAAAAAGGTTCCCTCAGACTCCCTCCAAAAACTTTCAACGCCCCGCGGGTCTTCTCGATTTTGCAAGCAAAATCGAGAAGACCCGCGGGGAATTGAAAGTCTTTGAAGGGGGTCCGGGGGAAACTTTCTACAGAAAGTTTCCCCCGGTGAAAAAATCAGAATTTCCTTTAAGGATATAAAGCGGGGTATCTTCTGTCAAGCAATTAAGCCTGCGGTTGGTTTTGGCGAAAGGTCTTTACAAGGGCCTGGGGCTTGAGTATACTGTAGTCTAAAAAATCCGGGGAGTTACGAAGTGGGGGAAGTAATAGACGGCAAGGCTGTGGCAAGGGGTGTGAAGGAGAGGCTCGGCGATGAGGTTCGGCGGATGAAGCGGGAGTGCGGTTTCGTGCCCGGGCTGGCCGTCATCCTTGTGGGCGAGGACCCGGCCTCTCAGATATATGTTAGAAACAAGGGCCGTGCCTGCGACGAGGTGGGCATACGGTCCATGAAGTACACGCTCGACGCCGATAGCGGGCAGGACGAGCTCGTTGGGCTCATCTCGGACCTCAACAGCGACAGCTCGGTGCACGGCATACTGGTGCAGCTTCCCCTGCCCGGTCACATGGACGAGGACGCGGTGATAGAGGCCATCTCGCCGGACAAGGACGTGGACGGCTTCCATCCCTACAACGTCGGCAGGCTGCTTGTCGGGAGTCCGGTGCTCGAGCCGTGCACGCCGCTTGGCATCATGAAGCTCATCGACTCGACCGGCGTTGACCTGGAAGGCAGGGAGGCGGTGGTCGTAGGTCGCAGCAACATCGTCGGCAAGCCGGCGGCCGTGATGCTGCTGCGCCGCAACGCGACGGTGACCATCTGCCACTCGCGCACCCGTGACATAGCCGCCAGGGTCGCCTCGGCCGACGTGGTCGTCGCCGCCGTTGGAAGGCCCGAGTTCGTCCGCGGCGAGTGGATAAAGCCCGGCGCCGTGGTGATAGACGTGGGCATAAACCGTACGGCCGAGGGGAAGCTCGTCGGCGACGTACAGTTCGACGAGGCCAGGGAGCGGGCCTCGTATATCACACCGGTGCCCGGCGGCGTCGGTCCCATGACCATAGCCATGCTGCTGCACAACACCGTCGACGCGGCCCGGCGCTCGGCCGGCCTCTGCGGCGTCTGAGATCCCCTGATATCCCAGTGATAGTCACCGCCACAAAGGAGATAGACGAGATAGTGGAGAGCCTGGGGCCGGCCCGCAGCGTCCACCTCTTCGGCTGCGACTCCTGCGCCCAGCAGTGCCGCACCGGCGGGCCCGAGGAACTCGGGGCCATGGAGGCGGTCCTCAGGGAGCGGGGTTTCCGCGTGACGGGCGGCTCCATCGTGGATGAGACCTGCTATCTCCAGCTCGTAAAGCGCGAGTACCGACGCAACGAGGCCCTTTCGGGCGCCGACGCCGTGCTGGTGCTCGCCTGCGGCGCCGGTGTAAGGACCGTGGCCGAGGCGGCCCCCGCGACCCAGCCCGTGCTGCCGGCCCTCGACTCCATCTTCCTCGCCTCGGTGGAGCGTGTGGGGCGTTTCTTCGAGGGATGCGCCCTGTGCGGCGTATGCGAGCTCGGCAGGACGGCGGCCGTCTGTCCCCACACGCAGTGTCCCAAGGGGCTGCTCAACGGTCCCTGCGGGGGGGTCGTGGACGGGGGCATGTGCGAGGTCAACCTCGACAACCGCTGCGCCTGGATAAGGATCTACGAGAGGCTCAGGGCCCAGGGCAGACTCCATGTCATGAGGAAGACGGCGGCGCCCAAGGACAACTCCGGGGCCGTCGGGCCGCGCCGGGTCGTGCTTGAGCACCCGCCCGGAAAGGCTCCGCTCTCCAAGAGGGGCGAGGACTGAGGCCACAGGGCGGTGCGGCCGCAGGCGCGCACTCTTCTCCGCGTCGGAACGCCGTGAGTCGGTCGGGAAAGGTCGGTATGCCTTTGCAGGCAGGGGGGCGGGGAAGGCCCCGCCCCGGATACATGGCGGCAAGGCTCTCAAGCGCCGCCGCGGCGGTGCTTCTCGCCGCCGTCCTGGTCATCCCGCCTCCGCTCTGCGCGGCCGCACAGCGGCGCGAAACCATGCGCCTGTCTCTGGAAGAAGGCATACCGCTGGTGCTGGCCAACAACCTCGATCTCGCCGTCGAGCGCATCACGCCCCGCCTGAAGGAGAAGGCCCTGGAGAGCGAAGAGGGGCTATTCGACGTCGAGCTCTTCGGCTCCATAAAGCGGCTCGACTCCACGCGCCCGCTCACCACGCGCAGCTCCGTTGCAGCCGGAGGACTGCGGGCCATCCAGTCGAAGAGCTACACCTTCTCAACGGGACTCACGGGCACGGTCCCGCTGGGCACCACCTACACCCTCGAGTTCAAGGACAACTGGTCGGCCGACACCTTCAACCGCTTCACCTTCGAGTATGACGCCTTCGCCGGCATCACGCTCACACAGCCGCTGCTCAAGGGCTTCGGCTCCGACTCGACGCGCTACAGGATCGAGCTCGCCCGCAAGGCCCTGGCCGTGTCGGAGAACGAGCTGCGCGGGCGCATACTCGACACCCTCGCGGCCTACATCACGGCCTACTGGGACCTCGTGGCGGCGCGTGAGGAGCTGAAGGTCAGGGAGGAGTCGGTAAGGCTCGCCGAGGCGCTCGTCGAGCTCAACCGCCGCAAGCTCGACGCCGAAGTGGCATCGCCCCTCGACGTAACGCAGGCCGAGGCCGGGGTGGCCGCCCGGCGCGAAGCCGTGATCCTCGCCCGCCGGGACATCACCGTCAAGGAGAACGCCCTCAAGCTCATGATATCGAGCGACATCATGGCCCTTCGCGACGTGGCGGTCCTGCCCACCGACAGCCCCAGGCTCCTGCCCGTGCGCTACTCGCTCGAAGAGAATGTGAGAACGGCACTGGCCAAGAGGCCCGACTACCTGGCCAGGAAGCTCGCCATCGAGGAGAGCCGCATAAAGGTGCGCTACGCCGAGAACCAGCTCTACCCGAGCGTGGACCTCGAGGCGAGCTACGGCTACAACGGGCTGGGCACTAATTTCTTCGACGCCGTCGAGTCCTTCTCCGGCAATCCCGAGTGGTCCATAGGGGTGACGGTGCGCTACCCGCTGGGCAACCGCGTGGCCGGCGGAGAGCTCGGCGGGGCGCGCCTCGAGGCGCGCCGGGCGCTGCTCGAGCTCAAGCGCCTGGAGCAGCGGATAATCGTGGCCGTCGACAACGCCCTCAGGGAGATCACCGCCGCCGAGGAGCGGGTGAGGGCGGCCCGCCGCTCGGTCCGTCTCGCCGAGGAGTCGCTGAGGGCCGAGCAGGAAAAGCTCGCCGCCGGTCTCTCCACCACCTTCAACGTCCTCGAGTACCAGCAAAAGCTCACCGAGGCCCGCTCGGCCGAGATCAGGGCCCTCGCGGACTACAACAAGTCGCTAACGCTCTTGCGCAAGGAGAGGGGCACCCTCATGGAGGACTACGACATAGAGCTCGACGGAGGCGGACCGGCGGGAAGGAGCGGCGGCATATCTTGAAGAGGCTGCTTGCGGTCATACTCGCCGCCGCCGCGCTCTGGGCGCTGTGGCACTTCTACGGAGAGAGGCTCCTGGCTCCCGACGACGACACGGAGACCTCCGCCTTCACCGTCGCCCCGGCAGAGCGCGGGGACCTGCGACTCACGGTCTCGGCCACCGGTGTGGTGACCCCCCTTGTGGAGGTGGAGGTCAAGAGCAAGGCCGGCGGCGAGATAAGGACCTTTCCGTTCAGGGAAGGCGACCGGCTGCGCAAGGGTCAGATCGTCGTCACCCTCGACCCGGAGACGGAGAAGTCGCGGGTGAACCAGGCCACGGCCGACACGCTCATGGCCGAGGGGCGGCTCGACAAGGCGAGGATCGCCGAAAGGGACGCAAGGCTCAAGCTGAAACGGACGACCAGGCTCTTCAAAAACGGCGTCATCTCCCGCCAGGACCTCGACGACGCCGAGATAGCCCTTGCCAAGGCCGTAAGCGACGTCAAGATCGCCGAGGCCGAGCTCATCCGCGCCCGCGAGGCCCTGAGCGAGGCGCAGAAGAGGCTGGCCGACACGCAGGTGCGCTCGCCCATTACGGGCACGATACTCAAGAAGTTCGTCGAGGAGGGACAGGTCATCTCCTCCACCCTCTCTTCGGCGTCGGAAGGCACGCCGCTCTTCACCATGGCCGACCTGGACCGTCTCAACGTGAAGGCCATGGTCGACGAGGTGGACATAGGGGCGGTCAGGGAGGGCCAGGAGGCGATCATAACGGTCGACGCCTGGCCCGACAGGGCCTTCACCGGCAAGGTGACGAGGATACTCCCCCAGGGGCGGGTCGAGAGGACGGTGACGGTCTTCGACGTGGAGATCGGGGTCGAGGACCGCGACAGGGAACTGCTCAAGCCGGGCATGACCGCCGGAGTGGAGATCGTCACCGAAGTTAGAAGGGGCGTGCTCCTCGCGCCGGCCGAGGCCGTGAGGACGAAGAGCGGCAAGACGGTGGTCCATGTGGTCCGGGCCGGACGCCCCGTGGCCGTTGAGGTGGAGACCGGCAAGACCGACGGAGTGAAGACCGAGATAGTGAAGGGTCTCGGCGAGGACGACGAGGTCATAGTCTCCGGCCTCGACGGCGACGGCAAGAGGAGAAACAAGCGCAAGCGCCGCTTCTTCTTCCACTGATGGAACCTTTTTGCAAAGGGTCACAGACCCACGGTTCCCTCAGACTCCCTCCAAAAACTTTTTGTTTGCTCCTTGAGCCGCATTGATTCTCATGAGCGTCCAATTAATTACTCTGGGGGAAACTTTCTGTAGAAAGTTTCCCCCAGACCCCCTTCAAAGACTTTCAATACGAGTTGGTTTCCCCCTGTTTTGCCAGGCAAAACAGGGGGAAACCAACTCGCGTTAAAAGTTTTTGGAGGGAGTCTGAGGGA
>DRME01000128.1 GCA_011375175.1 Deltaproteobacteria bacterium
TTAACGCGAGTTGGTTTCCCCCTGTTTTGCCAGGCAAAACAGGGGGAAACCAACTCGTATTAAAAGTCTTTGAAGGGGGTCTGGGGGAAACTTTCTACAGAAAGTTTCCCCCAGGGTAATCAATCAGAGTTTCCCTAAGATGTTATCACGGCGACGGCACGGGCGCAAACAAAATTGAGCAGACTCCATCGGGGAAACTCCGCGGGGAATTGAAGGTCTTTAAAGGGGGTCCGTGGGGGGACTTTCTGAAGGAAGTCCCCCCGGCGAAATAAATCACGGTTTCCCTAAAGTCGTGCAAGGAGCTTCCGATATATCCGATATATGAGGATATAGGTTGCCCGGCCGGCAGCGGCCATGCGGCTTCGGCGGCGGGAAGACACCGCACCGCATCTTGTCCGTCTCACCTCAGCCGTTTGAAAGATGGTCCACTCGATGATTCAAAGGGCGTAGCGATGCGCTTTGTCTCGTTTGTTTTTCGTATAATGTGGCGGTCCCTGGGAGGTTCGGCCCGTAAAGGCGTGAAACCCCGCCTGGCGCGGGGCGCGCCTCCGAGGGACCGCCCCTTCTTTTTTGGCGACAGCAGGATATTCCAGCCCGTTTTTCCCGGAACCCGAAACAAAATGAAAGGAGCGGTACGATGAAGGCGAAAAAGTGGCTTCAACTGATGGTGCTCGCTATGGCCATCGCCCTGCCCCTTGCGGGATGCGGCGGCGGCTCATCGTCGACTTCAACGAGCTCAAGCTCGACTACGAGCTCGACAACGAGTTCGAGCACGTCGAGCGGTCTCGACGGCAGTGCCGAGTAAGGAGGTTTACGATGAAGATGTCGAATATGACGAAGACGAAGACCCATCGGCACCCTGAGGCGGTGTTCGCGCTCGCAACGGGCGTGCTCGTCGTCGCCGTGGTGCTCGCCTGGACGACCCTCTCCTTCGGGCTCACGGCCGGGACGACCTACACCATCGAGGTCGACAAGATCGCCTCGGACGGCACCGTCACGGACCTCTCGCTCTCCACCACGGCCACGGCCGACTCCGACGGCAAGCTGGCCTTCACCATGAGCGGCGTGCCCGACAACAGCAGCTGCAACTTTCTCGTGATCACCATAAAGGACAACACGGGCACCGTCGTGCGGCGCAGCGTTGTGCCCTGTCCCAACGCCGGTGACACGCTGCCCGTCGGTGTTTCCGGCATCACCAACGCCCAGGCCGACGCCCTCATCGCGGCGCTCAAGGCGGCGGGGAGCGACGACCCCATCCTCGTCGTCTTCGGCTACGCCATAGTACGCTCGTCGTCGATAAACGCCACCGACCTCAGCACCATGGCCACCATAGCCCAGCAGGGCATCGACGGCAGCGGCGGATACGTCGACTACCTGACGCAAAACGGCGTAACCTCCGATCAGCTCGCCGCCTACCGCTCCGACATAGTCTCGCAGCTCGCCGACCCGACCGACGGCTACACCAAGCTCTTCAAGGACGCCGTCGACACCAGCGACTCGTCCACCGCCGCCAGCAAGCGCGGCAAGGCGGCGGCGCTCCTGCTCCAGATACTGGTGAAGGCGGCCACAAACGCCGGCTTCTCGCAGGACCGGGTCATCGAGGCCTTCAACGCCATGGGCGCCATCGTCGTGCCCCTAATGGACCAGGCCGTAAAGGACGGCACCCTCTCGGCCAAGGCCAAGCAGATGGTGGACTCCAGCATAGGCGGGGGCATCGACAAGATAAGGGCCCACAGGGTGATGGAGAAGTTCTCGGCGGCCCTCAAATCGCTGGGCGCTTCGGGGGCTGACGTGACCCAGTACCAGACGGCGGCCCAGACGCTCCTCGACGCCATGCTGAACGCCTTCGCGGAGTTCGACAAGGTCTTCAACGGAAACGAGACGCAGGCGACCATTCAGGCCGCCGACCAGAAGCTCCGTACCGACATGCAGACGGCCTTCGACACCTTCATGAGCGACGTGGCCGCCTCGAACGCCCGCCTCGACACCATGATCGCCAACATCGACAGCGCCCTCGGCCAGGCCACGGGGCTTACGCGGGCGGAGTTCCAGTTCTACGACAGCAAGGGCAACACCGTGAACTGGGCCATAACCATGGTCATACCCACCGACTGGGTATCCTCCATAGTCTCGGCCGGCGGAGAGCTCCTCTACACGCGCGACACCACGGCCATACCGAACAGCGTCACATGGCTGGGCACGTGCAGCGACCAGAGCTACCAGGACAGGAACTCCTGCGAGAACGCAGGCGGCACCTGGACGGCCGCAAGGACGGACTTCGTGGCCGATGGGGTACCCACCAGCTACGCTTCGCTTCTCGGACTCAAGGAGGACGTGGAGATACTGGAGTTCGCGCGCTGGGACGCCCAGAGCAACTCCGGCCAGGACATGTCGAAGGAGATGCAGATCGAAAAGCAGTTCGCCGACTCCATGGCGAAACTGGTCAACAACCTCGGCGGCACCACCAACGGCACCGACGCCATAGGGGCCAAGCTGCTCGGAGCGCTCGTGATCCTCATGCAGTCGCCGCAGTTCTGAGCGATCCCACCGAAGCTCTGACTAATTACCCTGGGGGAAACTTTCCATAGAAGGGCCGCAGGCCCACGTTTCCCCCAGCCCCCTCCAAAGACTTTCGATAGGAGTTTGTTTCCCCCTGTTTTTGCCAAGCAAAACAGGGGGAAACAAACTTGCGTCAACTCGAGCGCACTCAACCGATGCCGCACGACTTTCTTCTCCGCCGCCGTCATCTTCTACCTCCTTCCGTTCCAACCGTCCCATCTTAACGCCTTTCTCCGTGTGTCGGAAGGAGGTTAGCCGTACAGACACAAGATAAGATACACTACCCGCAGGCCTTGAAGGGATTGACACGGCTCTGCCCCTATGTTATACATTTAAGGAAACGCTGATTTATTGCACTGAGGGAACCTTTTTGTAAAAAGGTTCCCTCAGACTCCCTCCAAAGACTTTCAATGCGAGTTGGTTTCCCCCTGTTTTGTCAGGCAAAACAGGGGGAAACCAACTCGCATTGAAAGTCTTTGAAGGGGGGCTGGGGGAAACTTTCTACAGAAAGTTTCCCCCAGAGTAATTAATCAGAGTTTCCTTAAAACCCACCTGTCGGCGGGAGGGAGGGGTGCGAGCCGCTAGCTCAGTTGGTAGAGCATCTGCCTTTTAAGCAGGTGGTCCCGGGTTCGAGTCCCGGGCGGCTCACTTTACAAAGGGGGAAACGGTTTCCCTTTAGTCACGTCCCCATCGTCTAGCCTGGCCAAGGACACCGCCCTTTCACGGCGGCGACCGGGGTTCGAATCCCCGTGGGGACGCCATGGAAAAGACGGCCGCGACCTTCGGACGCTCCTCCTATGGAGGGGGCGGGGGTGGCGGCCTTTTCGATCTCTCCGTTACGTCTCCTGTCGCCGGCCGGTCCTGTGGTAATCGCAGAGGGAGCTGACGGCGCAGCGCGCGCACTGCGGGGAGCGGGCCTTGCAGGTCCTGCGGCCGTGGAGTATGAGAAGGTGGGTGGCCTTCGTCCACCTGCGCTTCGGTATGAGGGCGCAGAGGTCGCGTTCTATGTCGTCGGGCCTTTCCGATTTCGTCAGGCCCAGGCGGCGCGCTACGCGCTTGACGTGGGTGTCCACCGCCAGGGCGTCACGGCCGAAGGCGTTGCCGAGGACGATGTTGGCCGTCTTGCGGCCCACGCCGGGCAGCCTTATGAGCTCTTCGAGGCTGTCGGGAACGCGGCCGCCGTGCTCTCTTACGAGTTTTTCGCAGCAGCGTCTTATGCTCGCCGCCTTGTTGCGGTAGAAGTTTATAGAGCTTATGGCCTCGGCGAGCCTTTCCGGCTCCTCCGCGGCGTAGTCGGCGGCGCTGCTGTAGCGCCTGAAGAGCGAGGCCGTCACCCTGTTGACCCGCTCGTCGGTGCACTGGGCCGAGAGTATGGTGGCCACCAGCAGCTCAAGGGGCGTGGAGAAGCGAAGCTCCGTTGAGGCCTCCGGCATCTCGCCCTCCAGTATGTCCAGTATCCTTTCGGCCTTCTTCCTCGGTTCCATCGTGTAGAGCATCCCTTGCGGTCAGCCGCTCTCTCCTCACTCGTCGCCGGCGGGCGTCTCGGCGAGGCCGAGCCTGAAGAGCCGTTCCTCGTCGAAGGCCGTGAACCAGAGCCTTATGCGGCCGTCCTCGACGAGCGGCATGGGGCCGAGGACCGAGGCGCCGTCCCACGAGCCCTTTTCGCCGGGCTCGAGAATCGCCGTGCCGGCGCTCCTCTCCCAGAAGATGCCGTCTTCCGAGGTGGCGAGCCCTATGCGCAGGGCCCCGCCGTCGGTGCCGCCGTAGAAGAGGAGGTAGCGGCCTGCGAACTTCACCACCCGCGGGTACGACACGGACATGGAGTCCCACGAGCCTTCTTCGCCGAGATCGAGCACCGGCCCGAGAAGGCGCGACCACTCGATGCCGTCGGTGCTCTCGGCGTAGCCGATCTTCCACTGGCCGTAGCGGTCCGAGCCGGCGTACCAGAGCCTGTAGCGGTCCCCTTCCTTCATGACCATGGGATAGCCGATATAGGTGTCGTCGAAGCCGCCGGCCTCGCCGGGACCGAGCACCGGGCTTTCGGCAAGGCGCGTCCAGTGTACGCCGTCGGTGCTCGTGGCCACGCCTATGGACGGCGGGGCCCAGGGCACGTTGCCGCTTCCGCCGTAGAACATCCTGTAGAGGCCGTCTTCCTTTATGACCAGCGGGTAGTCCACGCGGGCGTCGTCCCACGAGCCGCGGGGGCCGAGATCGAGCACCGGGTTTTCGGGGTGGCGCGTCCAGTGCACACCGTCGGTGCTCGTGGCAAGCCCAATGCGGAAGGTGACGCCGTCGTGGCCAGAGTACCACAGCATGTACCGGTCGCCGTCCCTGAGGACCGATCCCCCCGCCACGCCGAAGCTGTCCCATCCGTCGCGCGGCCCCGTGTCCACTACGGCCCTCTCTTCGTAGGGGGTCCAGCGGTAGCCGTCGCGGGAGACGGCGTAGGAGAGCCATGTGGTCTCTCCGCCGTAGCGCTCGTACCACATGTGGTAGAGGCCGTCGTCGTCGACGAGCACCATCGGGGCCTTGGCGATGAGGCCTTCCTTTTCAATGGGGAGAACCACCTCGTCGGCCTCGCCCCACGAAAGGCCGTCGTCCGAAGATGCGGTGACGAAGAAGTAGCCGCCGTCGGTGACGGCCGTGCACCAGAGGCGGTAGGTGCCGTCCTCCATGGCCAGGACCCAGGGGTAGGCAAGCTCCCCGCCGACGGCGCCGGCGTCGACTATCTCGCCGCTCACGGGCGTCCAGGCGTAGCCGTCGTCGGAGAGCGCCATGCCGAGGGTCTGACGCAGGCCGTCAAAGCGGGTGTAGTACATGGCGTAGCCGTCGTCGATCCTCACGACCGCGGGATAGGCGGCCTGATCCGGGCCGCCCCCCTCGGCGAGGTCGAAGACCGGGTTCTGCGGGCACTTGCTCCACTCGACGCCGTCGGTGCTCTCGGCGCACCCTATGCGCATCACGTAGCCGTCGTGGCCCGAGTACCACATCCTGAAGCGGCCGTCCTCGAAGATCACCGACGGGTAGGCTGCGCGCATCCTGTCCCAACTGCCCGGGGCCCCGGGCTCTATGACCGGCCTTCGCAGCTTGGTCCAGTTGACGCCGTCGGGCGAGAAGGCCGTGCCTATGGACGCCCTGGCGCCGGTGAAGCCGGTGAACCACATCCTGTAGCCTCCCTCGACGGGAAGGACCGTGCCCCTGTATATGGCCGCGTCGTCCCAGGCGTAACCGTCGTCCACGTCCATGACGGGGTTGGACGCAAGGCGCTTCCAGCCCCGGCCGTCGTCTACCGCAAGCCCCGTCCTCGTGCGCCTTCCGTCGTGGCCTCCGTACCAGAGATAGGCGGTTTGGCCCCTGCGCGCGAAGACGGGGGTGAGCACCCCGGCCTCCTCCCAGTTGCCAGGCACTTCGAGGGGCTCGAGCTCCGGGGCCGCGGCCCTCTTCCACTCGATGCCGTCGCTTGAGACGGCCCGCCCCACGGCGAAGAGTCTCGACTCCCCCTTGCCGGCGTACCACATGGTGTAGCCGCCGTCGGGCTCCTTCACCACCTGGGGGAAGAGGACGAGCGAGAAGTCCCAGCTCCCTTCCATATCCCCGGAGGGACCGAAGACGGGGTTGTCCTCGCTGCGCTCCCAGACTATGCCGTCTTCGCTCTCGGCGTAGCCCACGCCGTAGTCGACGCCGTTGAAACCGACGTACCACATCCTGAAGCGGCCGTTCTCGAGGATAACCGAGGGGTCCATGACCTCGACCCAGGCCCAGGGCTCCTTCGTCTCGGGCAGGAGCACCGGCGCGGCGTACTTGGTCCACGCAAGGCCGTCTTCGCTCTCGGCGTAGCCTATGGCCGTGCGGTCTCCGTTGCCGACGGTGTACCACATGCGGTACTTCTCGCCGTCGTAGACCACCGAGGGCTGGGCGACACTCACCGTATCCCAGGCGCCCTCCTCTCCGCCCGTGTCCACCACCGGCTCGGGCGCTCTCGTCCACTCGATGCCGTCTTCGCTCTCGGCGTAGCCGATCCGGTGGTTGCGGCCGTCGTAGCCGGTGTACCACATCCTGAAGAGACCGTCTTCGACGATGACCGTCGAGGGTTCGACGTTGATGGACTCCCAAGAGGCCCGCTCGCCGGGTTCGAGGACCGGTTCGGGGAGTCTTTCCAGGTGGAGGGGCGGGCCGGCCCACGAGCCGTCGGCCGGGAGGACGATGAAGAGGGATGCCGCAACGGCTGCTGCGAAACGTATCATGGCGGGCTTCTCCTTCTTGTAAGGAGGTGCGGACCTGCCGCGCACGGCCCATGGTCATGGGCGGGGCCGAAGGGGACCTGACGGAAGCCGAGGGGCTTTACGGGCGCCTGCCCGGCGCCGTCGCCGCGGGGAGGGCGCCGGCCTGCGCGGCCGACGGGCCGCTTAGTGGCTGCGGCTTATGACGTAGTCGGCCACGGCCAGGAGCGCCGCCTTCTCGGGGGTGGGCTCGAAGCAGTCGAGCCTGCGCTTGGCGCTCTCCACCAGGGCCCGCGCCCTGGTCATGGTGTAGCCTATGCCGTCGTACTTGTTGATGAGGGCCAGGACCTGCTGCAGCTCCCCTTCCTCGAGGCCGTCTTCCTCGATGGCCCTTCGCATGATCGCCCTCTCGTCATCGTCGGCCTCGGTCAGGGCCTTTATGAGCGGCAGCGTGACCTTTCCCTCCTTCAGGTCGTTGCCGATGCTCTTTCCGAGAGCCTCGTCGCGCGAGATGTAGTCGAGGCAGTCGTCGGCGAGCTGGTAGGCTATGCCTATCTCCATGCCGAAGGCGGCGAGCTCCTCCTCCTTGCGGCGGCTCTGGCCGCCGAGTATGGCGGCCACCTGGCAGGCGGCCGAAAAGAGGACGGCCGTCTTCTTGGTGACCACGTCCATGTAGTCCTCTTCGGTGGCGTCGGCATCGGCGTGCTTGAGTAGCTGGAGGACCTCGCCCTCGGCCATGAGGGTCGTGGTGTTGGAGAGGACGTCGAGGATCCTGATGTCGTTGTGGGCCACGGCGAGGTAGAAGGCCTTGCTGAGCAGGTAGTCGCCGACGAGCACGCTGGCGCCGTTGCCCCAGATGGTGTTGGCCGAGGCCGCGCCGCGGCGCAGCTCGGCGTTGTCGACCACGTCGTCGTGGAGGAGGGTGGCCGTGTGGATGAACTCTATGACGCAGCACAGGGGGATGTGGGCGTCGCCCCTGTAGCCGCCGAGCCTGGAGGCCAGGATAAGCAGGAGCGGCCTGAACCGCTTGCCCCCGCTCGACAGGATGTACTCGACGACCTTGTTTATGAGGAAGACGCTCGAGTCGAGGTGGGAGCGGAATCCCTCTTCCACGCGCTTTATGTCGTCTTTTATGAGATCGAATGCCTGTTGAATCTGCATCGTCCGGGAAACCGCCCCGACAGCCCCGCCGGGTCCTGTGTCACAAGACTTTTCTGGAAAGGGATAACCTTATGATGCTATCGCAAAGACACCGTTATGTCAAAGATATTTTGCCTCGGCCTGGTAGCGTCGAATATTTTGTGTCACGAGGTGCAAACTCCAAGGAGCGCCATGCCCTTCGCAGGCTCATTGAAGCGGAGGAAGACATATCCATCACCGAGACAATTCCTGCCGAAATCCCCCGGGGGATAAGGGAGGAAAAGGACTTCAGGGGGGTGAAGGACTATCTCCGTTAAGGAAGCTCTGATTAATTACCCTGGGGGAACCGTGGGTCTGTGACCCTTTTACAAAAAAGTTCCCTCAGTACAATAAATCAGAGTTTCCTCAATAATTTATAGACCGAAGGACACGGAGACCTGGCCGGGATTTACAGAGATTGCAGAAAAAAGGGGCGAGGCCGCAAGAAAGACCGTCGACTGCATCATCACCGCCATATGTATGGAGAACAACCTGCTCCTCCTTCACAAGGACAGCGATTTTGAGCTCATTAGGGCATGCAGCAGGCTGAAGGTGCCGAGAATACCGCCACGGCCCGCGCTCATATCTCGCGGAGTTCGTAGTCTCGCGAGCCCAGCCCCATCAGCTCGGCGTGGCGGAGCTGGACGGTCCAGTCGATGTCGGGGTGTATGCCGCGGAACTTGTCGCCGCCCGGCTCGTGGCCGCTCTCGAGGGCCGAGTCGGCCAGTCCGGGGGCGGCGTTCACCAGGTCGGCCGAGGCCTGGTCAATCGCCACGGGGTCGAGCGAGGCGGCGATGCCTATGTCGGGCACTATGGGTGCGTCCGTTGCCCCGTAGCAGTCGCAAAGGGGGCTCACCTGGGTGACGAAGTTGAGGAAGACGCAGCGGTCCTCCTTGCCACTGAGCGCGCCGGCTGCGTACTCCACCATCTTCTCCTGGACGGCGGCGGCCTCCTCGTTCCAGCGGACCTTTATGGTGCCCTCCGGGCAGACGGCTATGCAGTGGCCGCAGCCGATGCAGCGCCCCTCGTCGATGACGGCGCGCTCGCCCACGTCTATGGCGTCGGCCGGACAGTGGAGGGCGCAGTCGCCGCAGGCCGTGCATCCGGCGGGCTCCACCACGGGCGCGCAGCTCGAGTGCTGGGTGAGCTTGCCCTCGCGGCTTGCGCACCCCATGCCGAGGTTCTTGAGCGTACCGCCGAAGCCCGATATCTCGTGGCCCTTGAAGTGGGTGAGCACGGCCATGGCATCGGCGTCGGCCACGGCCCCGGCTATGCTCACCCGCCGCAGCCGCCTTCCGTCCACCTCCACGTCCCGCTTGTACTCGCCGCGCAGACCGTCGGCTATGACTATGGGAGCGCCGGCCACGGCGTAGTCGAAGCCGTTCGCTATGGCCGTGCGAAGGTGGGTCGCCGCGTCGCAGCGGCTTCCTACGTAGAGGGTGTTCGTGTCCGTGAGGAAAGGACGCGCCCCCGTCTCTTCGATCCTCTCGACGACGCGGCGCACGAAGGTGGGGGCGATGTACGAGGTGTTGCCCCGCTCGCCGAAGTGGAGCTTTACGGCGGCGAGGCATCCTTTCCTGAAGCGCCGCCGCAGGTCGAGGCGCTCGAGGAGGGCGTCGAGCTTGTCGAAGAGGTTGCGCTTGACGTCCGTCCTCACGGTGGCCAGATATACGACGCTCCTTGCCACGGCCCTCAGATCTCTATTATGACCGGCAGGATGACGGGCCTTCGCTCCAGCGCCTTGTTGAAGAACCGGCGCAGGGCCCGGCGAATCTCCTCCTTGACCTCGAGCGAGTCGGTCTTGGCCTCGACGTTTATGTTCTCCAGGGCCTCGAGGACCTTTCCCCTGGCCTCTTCGAGGAGGTCCGCGCTCTCCTGCTCGAAGACGAGTCCCCGGGTCACTATGTCGGGGCCGTAGATGACGTCGCCGGTCTTTTCGTTTATGGCCGTCACGACCAGCACCATGCCGTCCTGGGAGAGGTGCATCCTGTCGCGCAGGACCATGTCCCCCACGTCGCCCACGCCCTTGCCGTCGACGAAGACCTTGCCCGAGTCGACCTTCCCGGCGATCCTGACCCCCTCTTCGCTCACCTCGATGACGTCGCCGTCTTCGGCGAGGAGGATGTTCTCCTTCGGGATGCCCACTTCGGCCGCCAGCCGGCAGTGGCGCACCAGATGGCGGTACTCGCCGTGGATGGGCACGAAGTGCTCGGGCTTTACGAGGTTCATCATGATCTTGAGCTCCTCCTGGCTCGCGTGTCCAGAGACGTGTATCTCCGAGACCTTCTCGTAGATTACGTCGGCGCCGCGGCGGAAGAGGTGGTTCATCATGTTGGTTATGGCCTTTTCGTGGCCGGGGATGAACTTGGACGAGAGGATGACCGTGTCGCCCTCGCGTATCTTCAGTTGCTTGTGGTTGTTCATGGCCATGCGGGTGAGCGCGCTCATGGGCTCGCCCTGGCTTCCGGTCATGAGCAGCACCACGCGCTGGGGCGGCAGCGTGTCTATCTCCTTCAGGTCCACGATGAGTCCTTCCGGGGCCTTGAGGTAGCCGAGCGTGCGGGCTATGCGCACGTTGGCCACCATGCTGCGGCCGCTGAGCGCCACCTTGCGGCCGAACTTCTGGGCCGTGTCGAGCACCTGCTGGACGCGGTGGATGTTGGAAGAGAAGGCGGCGACCATTATCCTGCCGGAGCGGCTCTTGAATATCTCCTCGAGGTTTGCGCCTATGGCCCTCTCCGAGAGGGTGTAGCCCTCGCGCTCCACGTTGGTCGAGTCCGAGAGCAGCAGCTTCACCCCCTTCTCGCCGTACTCGCAGAAGCGGGCGTAGTCCATGACCTCGCCGTCCACCGGCGTCTGGTCGAGCTTGAAGTCGCCGCTGTGGACGACCGTGCCCACCGGCGTCGTCACGGCCAGGGCCACGCCGTCGACGATGGAGTGGCAGACCCGTATGAACTCGATGGTGAAGGGTCCTATGGAGACGACGTCGCGGGGACGGACGGTCTCGAAGTCGACCTTCCCGGCGAGGTCGAACTCGTCGAGCTTCTCCTCGATGAGCCCCAGGGTCAGCGTCGTAGCATATATGGGGGCGTTGATCTCGCGCAGCACGAAGGGCAGCGCGCCCGTGTGGTCCTCGTGGCCGTGGGTTATGATGAAGGCCTTGACCTTGTGGCTGCGCTCCCGCAGGTACGATATGTCGGGTATGACGATGTCTATGCCCAGCATGTAGTCCTCGGGGAACATGAGCCCGCAGTCGACGACTATGATGGTGTCGCCGTACTCGAAGGCCATCATGTTGAGCCCTATCTCGCCGAGCCCGCCCAGCGCTATGATCCTGAGCGCGTCCTTCCGTCCTTTGGTTTCACTCATATGTCGTTGACCGTCTCCTCCCGTGGGTTTGAGCGCGGCGCGCCCTCGATACGCGCAAGCCCGGCCTCGAGGGCCGCAGCCGTGAGCTCGCGCAACTCTTTGTCCGTCCTGCCCCCGGTCTCGATGGGCTCGCCGATGAGGATGGTCACATTCGAGGGCCTTATGAGCATACTCCCGTCACGCATGATGTCCCTGGTGCCGACGATGGCAAGGGGCACGATGGGCACGCCGCTTCGGGCGGCCAGCAGGAAGCCGCCGCGCTTGAGCGGCAGCAGTCCCCGTCCGCTCGTGTTGCGCGTGCCCTCGGGGAAGATGAGGACCGACGTGCCCTCGCTGATCTTCTTCGCCGCCGCCAGCATGCTCCGGTACGCCTTTGTCGCCCTCTCCCGCTCGATGGCTATGTAGCCCGCAAGGCTCATGGTCCAGCCTATGACCGGTATGGAGAAGAGGCTCTTCTTGGCGATCCACCGGAACCGGACCGGCACGCAGCCCATGACGGCCGGTATGTCGAAGATGCCCCTGTGGTTGGCCGCCAGTATCATGGGGCCCTCCGCCGGCAGGTTCTCAAGGCCCCTCACCTCCACCTTCACGCCCGCCAGGGCGAGGACGATCCTCGCCCACAGCGAACCCACCGAGTGGACCATGTCGCCGCTGCGGTCAAGGAGAGCGCACAGGAGTACGACCGCAAAGAGCAGCGCCGTCACGGGCAGGCCCGCCGCCCAGAGGATTAGCGTCCTGAAAAGCATGGGAAATTTTACTTTCTCATGGCCCTGAAGTCAAATTCTTTGCTTGCGGCGGGAGAAAAAGGCCGCCGCGTCCCCGCCGGGCGCCTCCTTTCGGCGCCACTCTAAAAACCCTTGACGCAGGAGGCGGCATGGGGGATAATTCTACCGGTGAAAGTCAGAGGTTACGTAACCTTACAGAATGCAAGGAGCTTTTATCATGGCCGGAGTAAACAAGGTGATACTGGTAGGCAACCTCGGCGCCGACCCCGAAATAAGGTACACGCCCAGCGGAGTGGCCGTCGCCAACTTCAGCGTGGCGACCACCGAGAGCTGGACCACCAAGGACGGCGTCAGGGAGACGAGGACCGAGTGGCACAGGATCGTGGCCTTCAGAAAGCTCGCCGAGATATGCGGCGAGTACCTCTCCAAGGGCAAACAGGTCTACATAGAGGGCAAGCTCCAGACGCGCCAGTGGGACGACCGCGACGGCAACAAACGCTACACCACCGAGATTGTGGCCAACACCATGCAGATGCTCGGCCGTCCCGACGACCGTCCCCAGCAGGTCCGGCAGCCCGCCGAAGGGGCGGTATCGGCCGCCGAACCGCCGCCCATGGACATGGACGACGTACCCTTTTGAGGGGAACCCCTTTAAGGGGAACCCCTGAGCGGAACCCCGCTCCTCTCCCCTTTCGTTCACCGGCGGAGACTTCCTGAAGAAGGTGCCCCCCTTCAAAGACGTTCAGCGCGAGGGGCGGCCTCTCCCTCTATCGCCAGGCGACAGAGGGAGAGGCCGCCCCTCGTGTTATTTAGCCCCATCGTATGTTATTCGCATCTTCGGCTGTACCGGGGGTTCGGCCCGCGCCAGGCGGGATCTTTTACGCCTTTGCGGCCCGAACCCCCGGCACAGCCTCCGAGGCAGCCGGCGCGGGCAAGACGCCCCCTTCAAAGACTTTTAAGGAAGCTCTGATTAATTACCCTGGGGGAAACTTTCTGTAGAAAGTTTCCCCCAGACCCCCTTCAAAGACTTTTAATTCCCTGCGGATCATCCCGATTTTGCTTGCAAAATCGGGATGATCCGCAGGGCGTTAAA